>JAAYNW010000066.1 GCA_012520655.1 Clostridiales bacterium
ACATCTTCCGCCTTCTGATAAGAAAGCTCCTGTACAATTTCCTGAGGCAGACTTTTCGTCGTCTTTTCTTCTCTTGTGCTCGGTACTACTTCATACTCTATACCGATCTGTTTAAGCAGTTCTCTTCTTCTCGGCGATGCCGAGGCCAAAATTATCTTATTCATGATGGAGTCTCCGGTATAAATACGCGGTCATCTACCGCTTTCTTTCCTTCTTCTGCAGCCTGCGCCGCTTCTAATGCGAACTTTTTCTGGGAATTATAGACTAATTTTCCCCTTTTATCCACTTTATCATAGCTTCCGTCAGGCTGTAATATATGCGCTTTTACCGTATCCTTAAGCTCCCCTTCCAGAATGTGTACAATCTTTTCCTTTAATTCCGGTCTTTCCACCGGGAAGAGTATTTCTACCCTTCGTTCCAG
The DNA here is from genome assembly GCA_012520655.1 of Clostridiales bacterium. Classification (GTDB taxonomy): domain Bacteria; phylum Bacillota; class Clostridia; order Lachnospirales; family Lachnospiraceae; genus Kineothrix. The sequence goes on from JAAYNW010000066.1 coordinate 422, forward strand.
ATTACGCGGCATCCAATCCGCACTGCCGCAGTAAATCTCGTAATTTCCCCCGTTTTCAAAGTAAAATATCCTGCTGTGTTCCAGAAAATTGCCTATGATAGAACGCACGTGTATAGTCTCACTTATCCCCGGAATCCCTACCTTCAGACTGCAGATGCCGCGGATAATCAGTTCAATCTCTACCCCTGCCGCACTCGCCTCATACAAAGCCTCTATAATATCCTTATCGCACAAAGAATTCATCTTCGCAATAATACGGGCGCCCCTTCCTTCTTCGGCATACTTTTTCTCTCTTCCGATGAGATACAAAAATCTATCCTTCAGCCAAAGGGGCGCTACGGACAATTTGTTCCACGACCTCGGTTCCGAATAACCCGACAGCATGTTGAACACCGCAGTAGCGTCTTCACCAATCGCTTCGCTGCAAGTAAGCATACCGATGTCCGTATAAAGCTTTGCCGTAGCATCGTTGTAATTGCCCGTCCCAAGATGTACGTACCGTCGGATGCCATCCTCCTCCTGCCTTACGACAAGCGTTATCTTACAGTGGGTTTTTAACCCTACAAGCCCATAAATTACATGACACCCCGCTTTTTCCAGCATCTTAGCCCAGACAATGTTGTTTTCTTCGTCGAAACGCGCTTTCAGTTCCACCAGAACGGATACCTGTTTCCCATTTTCCGCCGCCTGAGCCAAAGCCGCAATAATCGGGGAATTGCCGCTGACGCGGTAAAGCGTCTGCTTAATAGCAAGGACATCAGGGTCTTTTGCCGCCTGTCTGATAAAATTTACGACCGGAGCAAAGGTTTGATACGGATGATGCAATAAAATATCACCCTCTCTTATTTTCTCAAAAATATCGCAATCAGCCGGGAGCTCCGGCACCGGCTGCGGATACCCATAGCCGGACTCTTTCAAATAATCAAACCCATCAAGTCCATACATCTTCATGAGGAACGTCAAATCAAGAGGCCCGTCAATCTGATAAATATCCTCTTCCATGATAGAAAGTTCATCGCCAATCAGCCCTAAGAGACGTTTGTCGATGCCGCTTTCCACTTCCAGACGGATGACTTGCCCCCATTGCCTTTTCTTTAATTGCTTTTCAATTTCTTTCAATAAATCCTCCGCTTCATCTTCCTCTATGGTAAGATCGGCATTGCGCATGATACGGAAAGGATGAACACAAACAATATTGTAATTCAGAAATAGTTTTTCGATATTTCTTTCGATGATTTCTTCTAACAGAATTACCGTTCTCTCTTTTTCGTCTTGCGCCTTAAGGGAGACAATTCTCGGAAGGACGCTAGGCACTTGAACCGTAGCAAATTCCAGTTCCTCATCTCCTTCTTTTTTGGTAACAAGCGCCCCCAGGTTCAAGGACTTGTTGCGAATCAAGGGAAACGGTCTGGATGAATCCACCGCCATAGGCGTCAGAACCGGATAAACATTTTCCATAAAGTATCGATCCGCATATTCCGCCTCTCGGGCCGTCATATCTTCATGATGCTCTATAATGCGTAGCCCGTTCTGCAATAGTATAGGCACAAGCGACCGCTTGTATGTAGAATATTGAAGGTTTACAAGCTCATGCGTAGCTTCATTCAGCCTTTGAAGCTGCTCTGACGGTGTCATACCCGCGATATCGGGTTTCGTATAGCCCGCGTTTACCATATCCTTCAAGGAGGCAACACGAACCATGAAGAATTCGTCCAAATTAGAGGCCGTAATACTTAAGAATTTCAACCGTTCAAAAAGAGGTATCTGTTTATCCCGGGCCTCGCTGAGCACGCGCTTATTAAAGAGAAGCCAGCTGAGTTCCCGGTTCGTATAATTATTATAATCCGCAGCTTTTTGATTCTCGCTTTCTTTGCCGTTCATAATTTCCTCCGCCATATCTTATGCTTATAAGCTTCTTTTCTGTTTGATAACAGGTCTGACACTGTACACCTCTTCAAAAAACTCCGCACCCTGACCAAACATTCCCTTTTCAAGAGTAATGTCATCATTCGTATCTACGGTAATCATAAGTACATCATCCTTGAGAACAGTCTTAACATCCTTAAACTTTTGCTTATGGCTTCTGTCCAGTCCGTTGGCAACACGGAGTATCGCTGTCAGCTTAGCTGTTTTCAAATATGCATCCCTGCTTAAAGTAGATTCTCTTCCTATTTTATAATAATATACAAATTCCGAATGGTTATATTTTACTACATTCGCCACAATTTCCCGTTCCACATGAGAAAGTCCGATAATCTCCGTTGCCATAATAATACTGTAGGAGCATTCTCCCAGATTTACCATACTGATATATTTTCCGCAATCGTGTAAAAGTGTGGCAATGCGGAGAAGAAGCCTGTCTCTTTTCTCCAACCCATGCACTCTTTTCATGCTGTCAAATATAGTAAGAGCTATTTTTTCCAATGTTTCTCCGCGTTTTTTGCTTCCCATATATCTTTTGCTTATATTCCGTGCACAGGCAATAATGTCCTGCTCGAAATCATGCTCCGGAAGAACAATTTTATTATTCTGCGCATACTCATATGCGATGCCGTCGCATAACGTGACCCCGGGGGCCCAAAGCAATTCCACGTTCATAACCTCTATTATTCTTTTCAATAGAATGCAGGAAATATAGAGCAGCGTAATATTTTCTTCCGGCATATCGAAAAGCTTCGTAAGCTCCTGAACCGTTTTTTCCCGAAAAATCTTCAAAAACCGCTCAAAGTTTCTCGCATTCACATATCCACTCACACTCTCCGAAAAAAGCTTTTTCTGGACGAGCGAGGAAATATAATCGTCAACGATAATAATATTATTGATTTCGCGGTCCTTCAAATACAGCTTTTTAAATACTGCCAGCTGTGAATCTACCAATTCTTCTATCAGTGCTTCATATTGCCTGTTTACCGCCTTCAATTGATTCATATAGTCTCTTAGACGCAGAACACCCAATCGAAGATTCTGGGTGGCTACGAGCGCATCTTTATCGAAAAGAGATATCTGGATGCTTCCGCCTCCGATATCTGCGATAACCGTTCCCTTTTCAATAAATTTATTAAAATCCTCTCCTTTAAAAGCGATGGATTTATAATCCAGGAAACGCTGCTCGGAGTTGCTGAGCACCTCTACCGTAATTCCTGTCCGCTGACGAATCTGGTCGAGGATAATAATGGTATTTTCCGTCTCCCTGATCGCACTCGTTCCATATGCTTTATACTCCGATACCTTGTAGGATTTCATAATCTTCGTATATTCATTCAGGTAATGACATAGCTCATCCACCTTATCATAAGCCATTTTTCCTACGGCATATGTTTCCGTTCCCAGATCGATGCGATGTCTGATATGGTCAATCTCTCGCATTCCGTCCTTCGCCGATATTTCAAATATTTTCATGGAAAGTTCAAAGGAACCTACGTCTATTGCCGCAAATGTCTTCATGCCGACAGTCATTCTCCCTTCTTATAGTTTCTTTCCCAGCAAATAATCGATAAACTGTTGCGCGGTCCGCCCCGACAGCCCTCCGTGAGAAAGTTCCCACTTATTCGCTTCCAGAAGCAGGTCTTCCTCCGGCATCGTAATCTTATGCCGTACAGCAAGTTTGCGAATAATCTCCTGAAATTCCTTTTTATCCGGTGAACAGAAGAAAATCGTCACGCCAAAGCGATAAACGAGGGAAAGTTTCTCCTGTACCGTATCGCTGGCGTGGAGCTGATCTCTGCGGCCCTCCTTATCCGCAAAGGTCTCCTTTATCAGATGTCTTCTGTTGGAGGTTGCGTATATGAGCACATTATCCGGTTTCTTTTCAAGTCCGCCTTCGATTACCGCTTTCAAATATTTATATTCTGTTTCAAATTCTTCAAAGCTAAGGTCATCCATATAAATAATAAACTTGTAGTTTCGGTTTTTAATCTGTGCGATAACATCGTTCAAATCCTGAAACTGATGCTTATATACTTCGATAATACGCAATCCTCTGTCATAATATTCGTTGGCAATCGCCTTGATGCTGGAGGACTTACCTGTGCCCGCATCGCCGAAAAGAAGACAATTATTCGCTTTCCTTCCATCTACAAAGGCCTCTGTGTTTTCTATAAGTTTCTGTTTCGGAATCTCATATCCAATCAGATCGTCCAAATACACATGGGCAATGTTCAATATAGGAACAATATGCACGCCACTCTCGTCATGGAAGATACGGAATGATTTATGTAAGCCAAATTTCCCTACTCCATATTTTTTATAGAAGTCCGTAAGAGTCGCTTTCATCTCCTCCGGGGAATTGTTCTTTGTGAACTTTACCGCCAGGTTACAGATACTTTTACAAATACGTTCATTGTAGACTTTGCTCTCTTGCTCGCAGCTATCATAAGAAAGAATGAGAGAAAATGCTTCCGCTTCGAACACATCCATCATATCTGAAAAATCGTAATCATAAAACTCTTTAAAGATAACGATGTCGTGGAGCACAGCCTGATTGATGGTTCCCTCTACTTCTCCTCTGATTTCACAGGCTTTGCTATAGCTGTTTTCATTATTTACAAGAAGATTCGTAAGATAACAATGCCATAGGTTTCCGTAGAAGCCATGATGTCCGGCCATCTCAATCAATCGGTGCACGCAGTCGTACAGAAGCGCTCTTTTATCTTCCATATTAAAAAAATTGTCATTGTAATGGCTCATAAGCCATGCCATATCATAAAATAATGATCCATCCTCAAAGCCTTTATATACAATCAATTCATTTTCACGCATCTCATCCTGCCTCTAGTAATTTCCTAATATTTTCATATTTCTCGCTTCATCTCTAAGGCCTCGCAGTGCATTTTTTACCGCACTGTCCGCAAGGTTCCCGTCAAAGTCGATAAAAAAACGGTATTCCCAATTGCGATCTTCTATCGGACGGCTTTCTATTTTATTCATGTTAAGATTATTGTATATAAAATGTGAAAGCATATGATAAAGAGAACCGCTTTCATGAGGCACTTCAAAGCAAATGCTCACTTTTTTCGCATCTTTCAAAAATATCTTCTGGTTTGTCACGATGATAAAGCGCGTGGAATTCGTACTCGACCGATTGATGCCCCGCTCCAATATCTCGAGTCCGTAATTCTCCGCGGCATAGGCGCTGGCGATTGCCGCCTGCGTTGTATCCTTATCCTCGGCCACCTTTTTCGCAGCAAAAGCGTTGTTATTCATACTGATTTGCTTCCAGGCTGCATGCTCCTGAAGGTATTTGGAGCTTTGCATCAATGACTGAGGATGAGAATATACAGTCTTAATATCATCTATTTTCGTTCCCGGAACCGCCATTAAGCAATGCTCTATTTTTATTATCTGCTCGCCTACAATGTAATTCTCAAACTCTACCAGCATATCGTAGATTTCGTTTACGATGCCCGCCGTAGAATTCTCTATGGGAAGCACCGCATAATCCGCACTGCCTTCATCGATGGCTATCATCGCATCGCGAAAGGTCTCCACGTGAAAATTATTTATGTCCTTTCCGAAATATTCCTGCATCGCAGCCTGCGTATAAGCTCCCTCTGCTCCCGGAAACACAACTCTCACATTCTCCAAATCGAGGCGACCCACACCGATAAACGGCAGCCTCCCTATACTTCCTTTTTCTGTCAGCATCTGATATTGCAGCTTGCGGCTCATGGACATAATCTGCTCGAACAGTTCTTCAATACCATGGCTGTTAAATTCATTGTGTGTCATAGACTTCACACTTCGAATCTTCTGTTCTTCCCGTTCTTTATCGAAAACTTTTTTGCCTGTCTCTATCTTGTACTCCGCTACCTGCCTGGATATATCCATCCTTTGTTCGTACAGCTCTACAATCTGTTTGTCGATAGCGTCAATTTGTTCTCTTAATTTCGTCAAATCCATACTGCAGATTCCTTTCATGGCTCGCATTTTATCATTTTTTATCTTATAACAAACCATACTTGATAGCAAGTAAATTAGAGGTCATTATTTCAGTTCCTCTTGCAACTCCTCAAGCAGGGCGCTTACAGTTTTATCCCGTACCGGATGTTTAATGTAGGGATCTATTTGCACGAGCGGAACCAATACGAAATCTCTGTTTGCCATATCAGGATGAGGTATAACGAGCTTATCGGTCGACATAATAATGTCATCATAAAAAATAATATCCAGATCCAATGTGCGATCTTCCCAACGGATTTTTCGTTCCCTGCCTGCATTTTGTTCCAAACGATGCAAGTAATCAAGCAGTTCTTCCGGCGTAAATAAAGTCTCTGCTTTCAAAACTCCGTTTAAAAATTCTTCCTTCGCCGTTCCTCCGTAAGGAGCCGTGCGAATAATGTCCGATACTCTTCCTACGCTGACTCTCGCTTCCTTTTTCATGGACTCTATCGCACCGTTTATATATTCTTCGCGGTTTCCAATGCTCGATCCGAATGCGATATAAGCGGTATGCCATCCCCTTCTTATTTTTACAGATACGGATTCAAAGGGCAAGCCTACAGGCGCGTACGGCTTGCGAACCTCCAACTCTATTTCATTTATGAGAGGAAAGGCAAGAAGAACCTCCTGTGCCATATTTTCTGTCACAGACTCTATCAGCTTATATGTATGTCTTTTCATGTAATCGTCCATAAAATGACATACCTCGCCGTAATTTACCGATAGAGACAAGTCATCCTTTTGCCCTGCCATTCTCGTGTTTACGTATAAAGAGGCATTTATATAGAATTTCTGTCCGTTTAATGTCTCTTCCGGATATACTCCGTGATGAGCGAATACTTCCAGATTTTCTATTTTGATTTCATCAAGATACTTATTTCCCATATCTCATTATATCCTCTTCTTTCTAATTCCCGCTTTGAAGAATCGCTTCTGCCATACGGATAGCTCTGACATTCTCTTTGATATCGTGTACTCTGACAAAAGTGCAGCCTTTGATAACGGCAAATACCGTAGTAACAAGGGTTCCTTCCACTCTCTGGTCTACCGGCAGATCTAAAGTCAGCCCTATTACCGACTTCCTGCTCGTTCCGAGAAGTATCGGGTAATTAAATATTTTTAATTCTTCCAGGCAATGAATAATCTCCAGATTATTCTCGTAGGTTTTGCCGAATCCTACTCCCGGATCGAGAATGATTTTCTCATCAGCAATACCGGCTTTATAGGCTATACGGATTGTCTCCGCCAAATCGGAAGTTACGTCCTGCATATAGTCGCTGTAATCCGGTTCTTTTCGGTTATGCATCAGGCAGCAGGGAAGTCCGCTCTCTGCTATTATTCTTGCCATATCCTTATCGTATTTCAGACCCCATATATCGTTAACCAAATCAGCCCCCGCCTTTATCCCGGCTAGCGCAACTTTACTCTTGTAAGTATCAAGCGATACCGGAATCTCAAATCGACTCTTTACCGCCTCCACGACCGGCACCACACGTTCAATTTCTTCTTCATCGGGAAGCTGTATATGTCCGGGCCGGGTCGATTCGCCTCCGATATCTATAATATCAACTCCTTCTGCAATCATTTCCTCCACATGTTTTAATGCTTTATCAATCTCGTTAAATTTCCCGCCATCAGAAAAGGAATCCGGCGTCACATTGAGGATTCCCATTACATATGTATGCCTATTTACTTCAAAATCCCTATTTCCTATTCTGATTTTTCTTGAGCTTGCTGTTTTACCTTCCAACTTTTACTCCTCCCTTACCATATCAAATGCATATTTTTTTTATCGTTTCTCCAGTTACATTTCTTCTCGGTCTTACAGACAAAGCAGCTTCTGCTCAACTTGTCCGCACGGTACAGCAATCCGTCCAATCCGGGCTGCGATGCCGACAGTGCCTTCCTGTGACCTGCGATTGCTTTTAAAATAACACTCGTTTCTATATCATCAAACCCACAATCCTCCAGAATAGGCGCCGCCAGTAGAGCACTCGCCTCTTCGTGAGGCGTCCCATCCCTATATTGCACATGTCTTCCTATATCGTGAAGCAAGGCTGCCGCATATATCCAATCTTTCTCCACATGTCTTTCTTCCTTCAGGTTCAATATCTCAGCAATTCTCGCCACATCGAGAAAATGAACCATATCATGGCGGCAAAACTCCCTTTCAGCTTCCGCTTCTTCGTTCAAGCGCACATGCTCTTTATAAGAATGGTGTTGCAATATTTGATTAATCCTGTCTTTTCTTTTATTTTTCATCATTTAGACTTTCGTACTTATATTGGCTTATTTAATTGTGATTTTTATTTTATTAGCTGAAAAAAGAAATTCTGCAATCTTTCATTCTCTGCAAAAGTCCCACGCGTTACATAAGTTACCGTCCTGCTACCCGGCTTTTTTATTCCGCGCATCGTCATGCACATGTGCTCCGCCTCTATCATGACCATTACACCCTGAGGATGAAGATTTTCCATTATCGCATCCGCAATTTGGGCAGTCATCTGCTCCTGTATCTGCAAACGCTTTGCGTATACCTCTACCGTCCGTGCCAATTTGGAGATTCCGGTTACCTTACCGTCAGGAATATAAGCCACATGAACCTTTCCGTAAAAGGGCATCATGTGATGTTCGCAGGTAGAATAGAAAACGATATCTTTTTCTATTACCATTTCATTATTTTCGGCCATAAAGGTTCTTGCCAGATGTTCGGCAGCATTTTCCTCCATGCCGCCGAATATCTCCTCATACATCCTCGCTATCCGGTCCGGTGTGTCGACAAGACCTTCCCTCGTCACATCCTCGCCGATTCCTTCCAAAAGCAATCTGACGCCTTCTTCAATCTTTCTTCGATTTACCATGTGTATCACTCCTAATTTTATCTCTATTCTCTACAATCTTTATTAAATCACCCAGATAAGACAAAGACCCAAACGCAATAATGACACTATCTTTATCTGCAAGCAGATAACTAAGCTCCACCGCCTCTTCCAAACTGTCGGAAGCAGTCACTCTCGGATGAAACTTCTTTACCTCTCGTGCCAGATCATATGCATGCATGGCTCTTGGATTCCCCGGAGTCGTTACCGTAATAATATCTTGCGCAAGTTCATATGTCTCACGAATTATCTTATCATATTCTTTATCTCTCAATATTCCCATTATATATATAATTCTTCTATCCGTAAAATAAAAGCGAACGGACTCTGCTAATTTCTTTGCCGCATCCTCATTATGTGCACCATCTACGATGAATAGAGGTTTTCTCCCTATCACACTAAAACGCCCGCGCCACACCGTATCCGCAAGTCCTGCCCTGAGCTCCTTTTCCTTAACAGGATAGCCTGCCTGCCCCAGAACTTCTATTATATTTACCGCAAGCGCCGCATTCACAATCTGATGTTTTCCCGCCAGACCGATTTCCAAATCCTTATAGCATTCATAAGAAAACCGTTGCTTTTCTACACCATATTTAACCCGCGTAATCTTTCCTTCTCCCACTACAAAAAAAGGGCTGCTTTTATCTTCTGCCCGTTTTCTTAAAATAGATAGAACCTCCGGCTCCTGCACCATGCTAAATACATAACAACCGTTTTTAATAATTCCGGACTTATTCTCGGCAATTTCCTCCAGTGTCTTTCCGAGATACTGCATGTGGTCCATGCTAATCGATGTGAAAACAGCCGCCACAGTGCTTGAGATAATATTAGTCGCATCCGACAAGCCGCCCATACCGGTTTCCAATATTACAATATCGCATTTCATTTTCTTAAAATACAAAAATGCCATAGCTGTTTCAATTTCAAAAGGAGTAGGATGCGGCAATCCTTCCTCCACGATTTCTTCAATTCTCTGCTTAATCTCTTCCAGACACTCGCACAATGCTTGTTTAGTTATAGGACGCCCGTTGATCTGTATACGTTCTCTATATTCAAAAATAACAGGTGATATGTATCTTCCCGTCTTATATCCCGCCGCCTTAAAAACCGTAGAAAGATATGCAAGAACAGAACCCTTTCCGTTGGTCCCCGCAATATGGATAAAACGCAAATCATCCTGCGGATTCCCCAGCCGGCCGCAAAGCTCTCTCATATTGTCGAGCCCGAGCACACTTCCGTATCGACTTACCTCTTCCATATATTCCATAGCTTCTTTATAGTTCATATTAACACCTTCTCCCTGTTTCTACGCGCTTTTTCTTTAAAATACGCAGAGAATAATATTTATTTATTTGGAAATAATTATCCTCATGAAAAAATTAATCCATAACTTTATCCATTGTGGCATCCTCGGATGGTGCCTTGAAATTACTTTTACAGCGTTGAATTCCTTTCGGCGCAGAGAATTTACTCTGACGGGAAATACTTCCATCTGGATGTTTCCCATATATGGCATGGCGTCTTTCCTCGCTCCGGTATGCAGACTTGTAAAGAAGCAGCATTTCCTTATAAGAGGATTTATCTATGCTTTGCTTATTTTCATCGGTGAGTTTGTGACCGGTTCTCTTTTATCGCGCAAAGACTTATGCCCGTGGAATTACAACCGTTCCAAATGGAATATCAAACAAATTGTCCGTTTGGATTATCTCCCCTGTTGGATATTCGCAGGTCTTCTTTTTGAACGCCTCATAAAGGAAAATGATGATTTATGAGACATCTTGACCGCATGTCATAGCGTTTTTTGCCTTTCGGCATTTCTCATGACGAAAATGTAAGCAATTGCCAGAAAGATTCCTGTCATCAACCATGCACTCGCATTTCCGAAGCAGACACCTATATAGCTATTATAATGCGCCGCGAGAAAAGCCAACGCCGCACGACAGACTAACTCCACAACACCACCGAGCATGGGCAGTACGGAATATCCGCTGCCCTGCATCGCATTGCGGAAGATGAATATCATACCGAGGGGAATGAAGAAGCCTCCGCAAATCCTTATATAAGTCGACGCATAGCCCAGTACTTCCGTAATGTCTCCACTTACAAACAGGCTGATTGCACAAGGAAGTATTAACAATACTACGGCATAAATAACAACTCCGTAAACTGCCGACATCATGCCGGCAATCCTTACACCCTTACGAATTCTTGCAAAATCATTTACACCCCTGTTCTGTGCACAATAAGTTGCCATCGTCATTCCTATGGCAACGAATGGCTGTGTCACAAACTGTTCTACCTTAGATGCTGCCGTATAGGATGCCACTGCTATGGAACCAAACAGATTAAGTGCCGACTGTACAAGCATCGTTCCGACGGCGGTAATGGAAAATTGCAATGCCATAGGCAATCCAATACTCAACTGATTGATGAAGCAATTATATTCCAACTTCCAATGTTCTCTTCTGGTACATAGAATAGGTACTTTTTTTATAATATAAATCAAACAAAGGACGCCTGATACTCCTTGCGAAATAAGCGTTGCAGCAGCAGCTCCCGCCACTCCCATAGGTATGGCCAGAATCAGGAATAAATCCAAAAAGACATTGAGCACGGCAGCGAGTACCAGAAAGTACAGCGGCACTTTACTGTTTCCTACCGCTCTTAAAAAGCTCGCAAGCAGATTGTAAAATACAGTGAATGCCATTCCCATACACATAATGACAACATAGGTCTTGGACATCTCCAGAATATCTTCCGGCGTATTCATAATACGCAAAAGCCTGTCCATCCCCGCGATACTCACAATTGTCATAATAATTGTAAAAATTACAGACAAAAACACCGCATTTGTTACACTTTTCTTCAATCCTTCATAATCTCCCGCTCCAAAACGCTGTGCGGTAAGCACGGTAAAGCCCGTAGTAAGTCCCTGCATAAAACCAAAAATTAAGAAAGTAATCGTACCTGTGGCGCCTACCGCCGCAAGCGCCTGTACACCAAGAAAGCGGCCTACGATAATCGTATCCACCATCGTATACAACTGCTGAAAAATATTACCGATTATAAGCGGAATAATAAATTTAATAATTAGCTTTGAAGGTTTTCCCTTCGTCATATCGAGTTCCATATTCCTATTTAAACCTCTCAATTTACCTTTAAAAGGCGGTATGAAAATTCATTCCATACCGCCACATTTTCTATAAATTGTCCGTCAACATACCATCTCTCATACCCGAACCTATGTCAAGAGTATTGAGAGTTCTTCTTTTTCTTCTCGCTTCTTCTGAAGTTCTTAAAATATAATCCTTAATTTCTTTCGAATGTTTGATATGTATCAGCTGCAGGTTCGGATGCGTGGTATCTCCTGTAAAACATATGACCGTCCCGAGTCCGAATATTCTTTCCAATAAGGACACCTGAAGTTCTACATCCTGCACCTTGTACATATAACAGTCATTTTCATAAGTTTTAAACAGACCGGTATTGACCACAATATATTCTTCCTGAATCGTATACTTTGTAAACGTCCACGGAAGTCCAAAAAACAAAAGCCTTTTTCTCTCGATATATTCCATAATAATGACCATACCTTTCCCTATTATTCATTATTTTCTCTATTATATAAGATTGATTATCATAATGCAAAGCATTTTCATCTATTTAGGATTTTTTTATTTTTTTTTGCATTGAAAGACATGATTCATTGTGGTATCATAGAAGAAATTTTAGGGCATATAGTTTATATAGTAAAGTAAATGAATTCAGGAGGTACCCCATGGCAACGAGAGAACATAACGATTGTTTCAGATTTTTCCAAATGCCGGTTGCCATCTGTTTTTTATTATTTGTTCAATTAATTATTTTAATGGTTACTTATTAAATCGAAGAGAATTTTTTCTCTTCGATTTTGTATGTACGGCTATTATAAATATTACCATGCCGCCTACAGAAAGAGTCGCTCTAAAATATCATTATGGAAAGGAAGGTTATAATATGAGACACTTAATGAGCCCTCTCGATTTTACCGTCGAAGAATTGGATAAACTTTTCGACCTCGCAAATGATATCGAACACAATATGGCAAAATATGCTCATGCATGTGACGGAAAAAAGCTTGCCACCTGTTTCTACGAACCGAGTACCCGTACAAGACTAAGCTTTGAATCCGCAATGTTAAACTTGGGAGGAAGCGTTATCGGATTTTCCGATGCAGGCTCTTCTTCCGCTTCCAAAGGAGAAAGCGTTTCCGACACGATACGCGTTATATCCTGTTTTGCAGATATCTGTGCCATACGTCATCCGAAGGAGGGTGCTCCCATGGTTGCCGCAAGCAAATCTTCCATTCCGGTCATTAATGCCGGTGATGGCGGCCATCAACACCCAACCCAGACCCTTACCGATTTGCTTACCATCCGTTCATTAAAAGGAAAGCTTAAGAATTTCACTGTCGGCTTGTGCGGAGATTTGAAATTCGGCCGTACCGTTCATTCCCTCATTCACGCTTTGATACGTTATCCCGATATTCAATTCATTTTTATATCGCCCGAAGAACTGAAAGTTCCCGATTATCTTACAGACATATTAAAAGAAAAGAACATCCCGTATGAAGAAGTTATTCGTCTGGAAGAAATTATGCCTAGACTGGATTTCTTATATATGACTCGCGTACAGAAAGAGCGTTTCTTCAACGAAGAGGACTATGTAAGGTTAAAAGATTTCTACATATTGGATAAAACCAAAATGGAACTCGCAAAAAGCGATATGCTCGTTCTACACCCTCTTCCGCGTGTTAACGAAATCTCTGTAGAAATAGATGACGACCCGCGCGCCGCATATTTCAAACAGGTACAATACGGCGTATATGTCAGGATGGCACTTGTACTCACATTGTTGGAAGTCGAAGTATAGAGGCAGAAGGGAGGAATTATTATGTTAAATGTAGGAAAAATAGAAGAAGGCTTCGTTCTCGACCATATCGAAGCCGGAAAAAGCCTTTCCTTATATCATCATCTGCAGCTTGATAAGCTGGATTGCACCGTTGCCATTATAAAAAATGCAAAAAGCAATAAGATGGGAAAAAAAGATATTCTTAAAGTGGAGTGTGATATCAATACTTTAGATCTGGATGTTCTGGCTTTTATCGACCACTGCATTACAGTAAATGTAATTAAAGATGGGGAAATTGTAGATAAAAAAGAATTGACGCTCCCAAAGGAAATTAAAAATATAATCAAATGCAAAAACCCCAGATGTATTACTTCCATCGAGCAGGGACTGCCCCATATCTTCGTACTTTCCGATGAGAAAAAAGAAATATACAGATGCAAATATTGTGAAGAAAAATATGAAGACATAACCAAATGAGTGATTACAAAAAAGTGTGCTGTCTCATAGTGTCGCTTTATAGGCGATAATATCTATGAGACAGCACTTCCTCTAAAACCAATCTATCCGATTTGAATAATCACGTTATAACACTACAGAATATTTTTAAAAAAATCTGCCAGCTCTACTACGGCTTTCGCTTCATCAGGCCCTTCCGCTTCTATCAGCACCTCATCTCCGGGCGCAATTCCCATTGCCATAATACTAAGGATTCTTTTCGCATCTCCGAATTTATCATTTACGCTAATGGAAATAGCCGACGCATATTTTACCGCTTTTGTAACAAGAAGTCCTGCAGGTCGGGAATGCATTCCCGGATAACCTGCTATTTTACATTGAAAACTTTTCATATCCTTCACCGGGTTCAAAACTTTACCCTTAATTCCCCGCTTTCCTTTTAGTTAATAAAATAGTTAATAAATCTATATTAATTATTTCACTACTATAATTTCCGATTTTTAATATTTTATTCTATGAAAAGATTTCCTTGTATTTTACTTAATTGCCGCATTCTACGCTTATTTTATTAAAAACGCCCATGATTTCTTCTATCTGCAGTTGCTTCTTCTCCTCTCCTGCCTTATCCAAAATCACATTGCCTTCATGCATCATCAAAATACGGTTCCCATATTCTACAGCATATCGTAGATTATGCGTTACCATAATAGTAGTTACCCTTTTTTCCCTAACTATCTTATCCGTCAGTTCCATGATGATTTCTGCCGTCTTCGGATCGAGTGCCGCCGTATGCTCATCCAAAATTAAAAACTCAATCGGTGTCATGGTTGACATAAGTAGAGCCAGCGCTTGCCGCTGTCCGCCGGAGAGGGATCCGACCTGTGTATATAGCTTATCCTCCAGACCCAGATTCAAACGACTGAGCAATTCTCTGTAATACTCGGTTCTGGCTTTATTTACGCCGCGTCCCAAACCGTATTTTTTTCCTTTATTATCTGCAATGGACATGTTTTCCAGAATATTCATGCTCGGACATGTGCCCTTTGAAGGATCCTGATAAACGCGGCCAATTTTGCGATGTCTGAAAAAATCTCTCTTTCCCGACATGTCTTCTCCGTTTACCGCTATCTTCCCGCTGTCAATATCGATACTGCCGCAGATAATATTTAGCATGGAGGTTTTGCCTGATCCATTGCTTCCCACAACTGCCACAAATTCTCCGTCAGCTATCTTGAGATTAAAATTCTGAAAGAGACAGAGTTCGTTTACAGAACCGGGATTATAATTTTTATTTATATTAATTAGTTCTAACATATCTGCCTCCTCTTCTCTTTCTGTCCATACCGACCACTAAAATAATAAGGAACAATACTGCGGTAATCAGCTTAAGGTCCATGGGTGGAAGCCCCATCCTGATAGCCAAAGCCACACATCCCTTATATAGAAGAGAGCCGAGCACTACACTGGAGGTTATATTTAAAAAGGTTACCTTCTTAAAAAGGCTCGTACCGATGATAACACTCGCAAGACCAATAACTACCGTTCCTGTTCCCATGGAAATATCGAAATATCTCTGCTGTTGGGCGAATATACATCCGCTCAGTGAGACCAAACCATTCGCAATGGCGAGTCCGACTATTTTTACCAATCCCTTATCTACTCCCAAAGAGGTAACGATAATATCATTGTCGCCTACCGCCCGAAGAAGGAAGCCCGACTTTGTGCTCATGTAGCCATCCAAAAGGTATTTGGTAATCATCAAAATAACTAAAATAATAATTACCGTCTTATATACCGACATGCCTTCCGGAAAAATGGCATTGATAAAACCATTATCAAAAATCGTATTCATGTTATAAATAGGCAGATTAGCCTTGCCGGCAATTCTCAAGTTTACCGTGTAGAGCGCCGTCATCATAATGATCCCCGACAATAAATCTCTTACTTTCAATTTTACGTGAATGAGTCCCGTACATATACCCACAAGAGCGCCCGCCGCAAACGTTATGAAAAGTGTCAAAAGAGGATTCACTCCCGATGCAATCAACATACAGGTGATTGCCGCTCCCATAGGGAAGCTGCCGTCTACCGTTAAATCGGGAAAATCCAATATTTTATATGTTATATACACTCCTAACGCCATAATAGCATATATCATGCCTTGTTCCAACACGCTGAGCAATAAAGTCACTATAATTCCTCCGATACTTTTTTATTCTACGACTATTTCGTCGAATACTTGATATGCACTGTCCACAAATGAACTGTCGAGTGCAAGATTGATTTTTTCTGCGGCTGCCGTATTTACATACAGGCTCGGCTCGGAAATAACTTCAAAATTCATTTCGGAAGCTTTTGCCTCTCCCTTTAAGACCTTAGCCGCCATTTTTCCCGTTTGTTTGCCGAGTTCATAATATTCAAGACCCATAGAAGCGACGCATCCTACCTTTACCTGCTCCACTTCGGAACCGAATACCGGAATCCCTGCATCGTTTGCAGTCGCAAGCACTGTCTGCAAAGCGGATACTACCGTATTATCCGTCAAATTCGTAATACAGTCAACCTTTGTTACCATATCTGCTGCGGCCATACTTACATCGGCGATGGTATTGATTCCCACCTCTACGATTTCGAATCCATAGTCACCTGCATACTTTTTGTATTCTTCAATCGCACTTACGGAATTCACCTCGCTGGTCGTATAAATTATGCC
This sequence comes from Clostridiales bacterium, assembly GCA_012520655.1. Taxonomy (GTDB): domain Bacteria; phylum Bacillota; class Clostridia; order Lachnospirales; family Lachnospiraceae; genus Kineothrix. The sequence continues at coordinate 17,297 of JAAYNW010000066.1, forward strand.
TATCTTCGTTGCCTCCGGCAATATCTTTCGAATCATATCAAGCTGCTCGGAAACCGCCAATGCGTCTGAAGTGCCGGTCACATTTCCCGTAGGCGCTCCGTCCTCTCCCGCAAGACCCGCTTCCACCGGATCGGATACCGCCGTATAGATAACTGGAATATCCGTATTCAGACAGGAATTGTATGCGCTCATCGCACTCGGAGTGGCGATGGCGCAAATCATATCTACCTTTTGGGATACATAGTTATCTGCTATCGTACTTGCCGTGCCCGTATCTGCCTGCGCATTATCAAAGAGCACGGTCAGATTATCTCCTTCTTTAATTCCTTCTTCCGTGAGACCTGCAAGAAAACCTTCCTTACAATTATCCAAGGAGCTGTGCTCCGCAAATTGCGATATACCGATGGTATATCCCTCCGAAGCCTTCTGTCCGCAAGCTGTAAACATTGTCATCATAGTTGTTGATGCTAAGAGTACTGCCAATAATTTCTTTTTCATAATCTTCCCTCTCCTTTTCTTATTATGTGCCGTTTACAAGAAAAACCGCTCCGTATTCCACCAGCTAAATTTCTTCCGCAAAAGCAGTAAGCAGTAACAAAGTGCGGCATGCACATCCTGCAGAGTATTTTATGTAATAGGATGCAATTTTCTATTACATAAAAAAAACGCCTCAAGCTATTTGCTTGAGACGGTAATAAACTTAGTATAAGTTCTATTATCGCGGTACCACTCAAATTGACATGCCATCTAGGCATCGACCACTTTATTCATGTACTGCCATACACGTCGGATGGATAACGGGCCCGAATCCCGCCGGCACCTACTATCATTTCAGCCCGGCCTCGAAAGTCCATTCAGTAAAATTCCCTATACTGCCTTCCACCGCCGGCAGCTCTCTGCAATAGTTTCTGATACCTACTACTCTTTCTCACAGGTTTATTGATTATTTCTCTTTTATTCACATTAATCTAATTTTTTATTATTGTCAAGCTTTTATTTTAACTATCCTAATTTTAATTATTTTTTTAAGAAAAAATAAAAATATATTTACTTCTTGTTAAATTAGGGTACAATGTGAATATTGACGCTTTATAAACAACAACGCAGAAGAATTTTTTTGCATAATAAATATACGGAAGGAAGATACGTTTTGAAACTGGACATGCATTGTCACACGAAAGAAGGTTCTTTGGATGGCAAAATTTCTATACGCGATGCAATTTACTTGCTTCGTGAAAAAGGATACCAGGGTATGCTCATTACCGATCACAATTCTTACAAAGCATACCGTTATTACAAGAAAAACATTATGGGCAAGGAGTTCGATGACTTCGTCGTTTTAAAGGGCATCGAGTACGATACCATCGATGCGGGACATATCATTATCGTTATGCCTACCGGCGTAAATTTGCCGCTTTTAGAGCTTCGAGGTCTTCCCGTTCATTTGCTGATTGACATCGTGCATCACTTCGGCGGAATGCTTGGTCCCGCACATCCCTGCGGGGAAAAATATTTAAGTCTGATGAATACAAAACGCGGCAAGAAGTCTCGCGGCCTGATGGCCAGATTCGACTTCGTCGAAACCTATAATGCTTGTGAGTCCGCAAAATCGAACAACGCAGCCAGAGAACTCGCCGAACGTTTCGGGAAACCGGGAATCGGCGGCAGCGATTCACACAGGGAAGAAAGTATCGGCTTCGGCTATACGATGATTGAAGCTGAGATTAAAAATGAAACGGATTTAATTCACGCCCTTCGATCCGATGTGGCGATTACTTCGGGCGGCGAACAGTACATGTTCACAACTAAGCAAAGAATCGGCAGGATGAATAACGTTTTAATATATTCTTTCTGGTTTTATAATAAATTTCTGGCCCTGTACAAGAAAAACAGCCGTAATATGGAGCTTCTTAAGAATCATTTATATGAATATGTACCGAGTCACAAGGAATGGAAATACAAAAATCAGGTTCATTAACGTGTCTATGGTGTCAATATTCCATGACTTCAGTAACGGAAAGCTATTTTTTTAACTTGTCATTTACAAAGTCCTTGATATCCTGAAGCGCACGCTTGAATTTACTTGAGACCATAGACGGATTGCCCTTTATTAAACGACGCTTGTAAATATCAATCAGGTTTTTAAGCTGTTTACTGCTTTCCAGATTTATCTTATACTTCGTCCATAATTCCAGAAGCTCCTCCCGTATATTTTCAGGATATACGAGAACACCGCTTTGAATTTTTTCTTTTAGTCCGAGCAGGCGTTCTTCAATACCGGCAATCAGTTCATCCGCTCTGCCTTCTCTTTCCTGTCGTTTCGTCCCGCGGCCTTCATAGGCCATCGCAATAATCACATCCAGACGTTTCTGTACGCGGTCAAGTTCTTCCTTGACAGCCTCTAATCTCACGAGGATATCGCGCAAGTCGATTGCCGCCTTAAAGGATAACGTAAAATCCGCCACGATATATATCGTAAGTATAAATACGATTATTGCAAGAATATTATTAGGAATATCCAACACCAGCTGTTCTATGGGCTTATGTAGTATCCTTGTCATCAATACGGTAAGTCCGCCCCAGGCGAGCGTAGAAGACAGACATATATATCCTCGAAAATTAAACTTTTGCTCGGAGTAGTCCCAATATCTTACTTTAAAAAGTGCTTCCATAACAACGCCCGTTATATACTCGAGCAGCGTTGCCCCGATACAGCCTGCCACATATGTTTGAAAAAGATTATGCTGAAAAGGCATGGATACAACGAGCATCATAATCGCACCGCTTCCGTATAACGGAAGAAAGGGGCCTCGCATAAATCCTCTGTTGACCAGATGTCGGCTCCTTAAGGAAACATATGCGGATTCAAAGCACCATCCAAAAAAGCAATAAAAATAAAAGAAAAATAACCATTGTGTCATTGTATAGGAAAACATGAACCATCCCCCATTCACAGATAATTTTACGCTCCGCGCGTTGCCTTTATTTGTATACTCCCGCCAACACGCTCAGCTTTCCTTTTTTCGTTTCATATTCACAGCCATAATAAATAAATCTTCCATATCCCCGTACGGAAATCATATCCCCTTTTTTAAGTATATAGCTGTTATTCTCATTTATCCGTCCATTCACATAAACCTTTTTCTCTCGAAAGAGCAGAAGGCTCCGGTTCCTTGACAGCTGATAGATTTTTGCTGCAACGGCATCTGCGCGTTCCGAAGAAACCGTATATTTTATCGTCTCCGGTTCTTTAGCCGGAATGCATACGTCCGCATTCTCCACAGCACATCTTACGTGAGTGTGTTTTACCTTATTCAGGTTTTCTATGATAAATGGCGCTATTTTGTCGGTGCAGAATAAGTAAGCGTTTTTCCCTTGAATAAATATATCGCCTACGGTACTCCTGTCGATTCCCAGATTCATAATCGCTCCTAAGAAATCTCTATGGTTCAAATCCTCCGCAAATTTTTCGATAATAGGTCTAACCGAAAGGCAGACTATCGGAAACTCTTCTCTGTATCCGAGGCTTTCTTCGCTGCCGAATCTGAGCATTCGCCGTTCGCAGTCCTCATTTCCTCCAAACAGCTTATAAGGCATTGTTTTCACCTCAGGCGCCATTCCATAGAACACATCCTGCTCCGCCATACTTAAAAATCCTATGTACGTATAAATATTATGTTCATAGGATTTTTTAGCCAGCTCCGTTATCCGCTTTTTCAATTGTTGTAATTCTTTTTCGTTATTATACAAAGCTAATCACTTCTTCTTTCGGCGCTTTTGTCTGTTCTACACGCAGTGCTTCAAGCACCGGTCCCTCTCCGTTATAATCGGCAAAATATTCCTTCTTTACAACAGCCGTAATTTTTATCCATTGTTTATCCGTAAGGCTGTCCGCTTTATCATATGAGCAAGCGAAACCCAGAAAAGCCATATCATCCGCGCAGCAAGTCATTGCCATCCTCCCGGGTACAAAATATCCTTGGGGGAACCCCTCCGGCTTCAGAACCATAGCCGTGAACTGTACCTTTTTCCCGATATAACGTTCCAGATGATCCAAAGAATCCAAATACCAGATTCCATAGCCCTTATCGTCCAAGCTGATAATCTCATCCTTAAGGCTGTAGGGTAAATCATCCTCCATGATCTCATTTACTTCTCCGTTGGAATCTTCAAAAACAATCTCCGCTTTCTGATTAATAGCTTTAATGTTCCTCTTGTAGCTGTTCAAGTCTTCCACACCGTCACAGCGGTTAAAAATAATCAACTCTGATTTTCTTATCATTTCCGCAAGCAATGACTTCATATTATTGAAGTACATAGGAAATGTGGAGGCATCGATCGTCGTTACTTGTTGCTCAATCGTCCAGTGCCACGGCAATTTCATGTTTTTATAATTCCACATTCCGTTATACTCGATAATAATGCGCTCCGGTTTATATTTTTTCTCCAACTCAAGTAAATGGGCGGGATTGAAATCTTCTTCATCTTCTATCATTTCGAGATCGACCCTGCTCATCTTAAGCAGCTTTTCGTCGTATTCTATTTCTCCCTCCTCGCACAGAATCAAAAGAGTCCTTCCCTTTACCTGAAAATAAGGCTGCTCCAATGTATAGGTAATAAACTCCGTTTTTCCGCTCTCCAAAAATCCATTGATAATATAAACCGGTTTCATATGATTCCTCTCTATCTGCCTATCTTATACTTACGATTCTCTTTATTAATTACAAAGCCTTATGAAACAGCTTATCCAAATTCGCTTCCTGCAATTCCGAGCCGATGACACAAATCTTACCTGTTACATCAGGACGTCCGGCTCGTATATCGCATTCGCCCGGTACATAATCGAAATAAACCCATGTGCCGTCACCGGCAGGTACCATTCCTTTTGCCCGCAGTACGAATCCGTATTCTTTCTCTTTCTCCAGCTCTGCAAGCAGTGTCTCTATTTCTTCCGTTGTATATGCAGCGGCCGTCTGCATTCCCCAACTGGTAAATACCTCATCCGCATGATGGTGACCATCACCGTGATGATGCTCGTCCTCATGATGGTGATGCTCGTCATGATGGTGACCGTGACAGCCGCAGGTGCAGCTCTCACCGTGGTCATGATGATGATGCTCTTGCTCTTTGCGCACTTCCTCCATCATCTCCGCTTCCAAATCCTTCGCACCCTCTATTGTTTCCAATATATCTTTTCCGTCCAATTCTACCCACTCTGTTGTAACAATCACAGCCCTTTTGTTATATTCTCTAATCATGGATATGACAATAGACAGCTTTTCCTCACTGATTTTTCCTGTACGGCTTAAAATAATCGTTCCTGCATTTTCTATCTGATTAATGAAAAATTCTCCAAAATTCTTAATATACATTTTGCATTTCGATGCATCCACCACCGCTACGGCACTGTTAAGCTGCACCTCGTTCTCCGCAGTCACATCCTGCACAGCCTTCATTACGTCGGATAGCTTACCTACTCCCGAAGGCTCTATCAATATTCTTTCAGGTTCATAGGTCTTGAGCACCTCCTTTAAAGAAGTGCCAAAGTCTCCTACCAGAGAGCAGCATATACATCCGGAATTCATTTCTTTTATTTCAATTCCCGCCTCCTTTAAGAAGCCTCCGTCAATACCGATTTCGCCAAATTCATTCTCTATCAGCACGACTTTGGTATCTGCCAAAGCCTCCTTCAATATTTTTTTTATTAATGTTGTCTTACCGGCTCCGAGAAAGCCGGATATTATATCAATTTTTGTCATGTCAACAATCATTCTCCTTCCTGCTTATTACTTATGTATTTTGCTCTAATTTTGCACTAATGTCAAGTTTTTCAGATTTGCATGATACCCTTTCAAAAAAGTTGCACGCTCCGCAAATACAATGTATGATATTTAAAGCAAAGTTGCATTCAACAAGTTCGACTTAGAAAGTGTGGTTATCTATATTATGAAAAAAACGATAAAACTTTATGATATTGATGCTTATCAAACCGATTTTACAGCAGTAGTTGTATTTTGCCGTCCCGTTTCTTCGGATTCCCGCGAGCAGCAGCCGTCCGAGCCGCTCTATGAGGTCATACTCGACCAAACACTCTTCTTTCCCGAAGAAGGCGGCCAGAACTCCGATACGGGAACTCTGAATGGTTCCATAGTATCCCATGTGCAAATAAAAAACGGCATTATAACACATATTACAAATGCCCCTTTTGCTTCCGGCGAGACTGTCACCGGCGAAATTGAGTGGGAAACTCGTTATTCCAATATGCAGCAGCATTCCGGCGAGCACATCATGTCCGGTCTGATCCATTCTCATTTCGGCTATGATAACGTAGGCTTTCATCTCGGTTCTCAATCCGTTACTCTTGACTTCAACGGCTTTCTGGACAAAGAACAGTTGCATATGATAGAATCCCTCGCCAACGAAGCCATATACCGCAATATAGAAGTAATTGCCGAATATCCGTCCGAAAAAGAACTGCTGAAATTAAACTACCGCAGTAAAATTGAATTGAATGAGCCGGTACGCATCGTAACCTTCCCGGGATATGATGTCTGCGCGTGCTGTGCACCCCATGTAAGGAGAACCGGTGAAATCGGTATAATAAAAATAGTAGATGCAATCAGGCATAGAGGCGGCGTTCGAATCAGCATTCTCTGCGGACGTCGGGCCCTCGAGGATTTCAGAATGAAACAGGAACAGGTTTATGCCGTTTCCGCCTTATTATCCTCGAAGCCGGAATTAATCGCGGCGGCTACGGAACGTATGAAAGAAGATATTTTTTCTCTAAAGGGACAAATCATGGAACTTCAGGAAGCTCTGATCGGACTTAAAGTCTCTCAGATCGCTGACGGGACACATAATCTCTGTTTGTTTGAAGAAGCTATGGAAGCTCCTGTCCATAGAAAGTATGTAAATATGCTGGTTGAGAAATGTTCCGGCGTCTGCGGCGTCTTCGTGGGAAATGAGCAGAACAGTTACCGCTATATTATCGCTTCCAAATATGAGGATGTACGTACCGTAAATGAAAGACTGAAACACGACTTGCATGCAAAAGGCGGGGGCTGTAAGGAAATGGTCCAAGGCTCACTAACAGGATATCAGAGCGACATTATCCGCTGCATACAAAGCTAAATAGAAAACCTTACCGGTACCGTTAAGTTAAGTACAAGTAAGGTTTTATTTTATTCGGCAATTCTCTTATCCGTCTCCAGTATATGTTCTATTAACCAATCAGTCACAAATTTCAACAAGTCCTTGATTATCTGTTCCTGATTCTGATCCACGATTTCCAGATCCATGTTATCCAACTTACGTATGAAATTGTCATGCTGAATCTTCTGTGTAAACATTCTCTTGTATTGAATGCTTTCCATATAGTCCTCTTCATTCTTGAAATGCATCGCAGAGTAGTCCTTCAACCGCTGAATGAGGTTTGTAATATGGTCATATTTATCCGGTACAAATTCATTCACACATAACTGGTATATCTCTTCCGCAATCTCAAATAATACTCTATGCTCATTGTCTATCTGCTCAATACCTGTCAAATACTCGTCTTTCATCTCATACATATTATTCCCGCCTTTCGTATTTCACTCGTTTCAGACTCTTAAGTAATATTTTATAATAAAGTATTTATTATAATAACATGCTCACGCAAAAATTAACAGATGAAGTTTTATCCCAATGCGACATCCAATATCATCATGATTACAAACCCAATGGCAAATCCGATAGTTCCCATATTGGAATGTTCTCCCGATGCTGATTCAGGAATTAATTCTTCCACCACTACATAAATCATAGCGCCTGCGGCAAATGCCAGCGTGTAGGGAATAAACGGCGTAATATAAGTTGCCAAAAGAAATGTAACGATTGCGGCTATAGGTTCTACAATTCCTGAAAGAACTCCCATAGCAAAGGCTTTTTTCTTGCCTACTTCTTCCTTAAGCGGCAGAGAAATAATCGCTCCTTCCGGAATATTCTGAATCGCGATTCCTATGGAAAGAGCAATAGCGCTCGCCATCGTAATTAGACTCCCTCCATTTATGGAACCTGCCAGCACGATACCGACCGAGGCACCTTCCGGTATATTATGAATCGTCACGGCAAGCATAAGCATAGTCGATTTCTTCAAACTGCTTCTCGGCCCTTCCTGCTCTCCTCCGTCCAAATGAAGGTGAGGCACTACTTTATCGAGCAAAAGCAAAAATACTATACCAAGTATAAATCCTGTCGCTGCCGGAATAAAAGCCAGCTTCCCCATATGCTCCGACATATTCATCGCCGGAATGAGTAGCGACCATACGGATGCGGCTACCATGACGCCCGCCGCAAAGCCCAACATCGTCTTTTGTACGATTGCATTCATTTCCTTCCTTAATAGAAAAACACATGCAGCACCGAGCGACGTCCCCAAAAAGGGAATCAATATTCCCGTTAACACATTTGTATTCATAATCTATCCTCCTACTGTATTCTCTATTTTCTTATCGTATATCTATTATATTTGTTATTAATTTATTTTTCTACAGCGTTTTTTTAAAGAGAGGAATATTCCTCCAAAATAGAGGTGATAGGAAGGCTCGCCGTCTCATCCGTATCCGTTCCTCCGGTCAGCATTCCCACAAAATTACCGTATGCATCAAAGGTTCCTCCTCCCGACATTCCGGGCTTGCCAAACCCAAAGCCATACAGCATATAAGAGTCAAATTCCTTTATATACCAAAACGGAGATGCCACAGTTCCTTCATACATATTCTCACCTGCTCCGTCCGCAGAACCTACATGAAAAACAGCATCGCCTGCTTTCAGTCCGGCGTAAGCTGTCTCATCCTTCTTTACCTCCTTCAAAGAAATGAGGTCTTCATAAGCCAGGTCCTTAATATCCACCTTCAAAAATCCCAAGTCATACAGGCTCGAAAGCTTAACTATTCTGCCTCCCGAAGTTATACCGTTCCAAAAGGTGATACAACCGTCCTCCTGCCAATTCTCCAAGAGATGCTTATTGGAAATGATGATGATTTCCTTTTCGTTCATCTCCCATATGACTCCGCTCCCATAAAAATTACCCGTGCTTATTTTCACAATTCCGGCTTTTACGTTTTCATAAGCCCTTTTTATATCTGCTTTCTCCAAAGCATGCAGGACTGTTCCGTCATAGCATACCATACCCTCATATTGATCCTGAAAAGTGGTTGTCTGAATGAGCGGTCGATGCTCCTGCGCATATACCGTTACAGAAAACTCTCCGCAGGATGCGGTAAGGCATAAACATATAAGGTTTTTAAGATAAAACTTCATATATTTATTCTTCCGACCGCTCATCGGCCATATGCAAAAATATTTCATCGTCCAACCTTCTTTTTATATCCGGCTTTTCTGTTTTATTATTATTTATAAAAATCTCCCCGGTTATGGAGAGATTTTTACTTTTACTATTATATATTTTCATACTAAGCAGAACGATAAGCCGGGTTATGTCGTGAATGATCATCTATCTGGAATTACCGTCACCGGTAATCTCTAGCGACCCACCTGAAAGCAGGCCGGGCCGGCCTATTGCTTTCCATTCGGTCTTGCTTCGGATGGGGTTTACATGGCTCCGTCTGTTACCAGACGGACGGTAGTCTCTTACACTGCCCTTCCACCCTTACCCCGCATAACGGGGCGGTTCATTTCTGTTGCACTATCCTTGGAGTCACCTCCACCGGACGTTATCCGGCATCCTGCCCTGCGAAGCCCGGACTTTCCTCACCTGCTTCCTTTCGGAATTGCAGCCGCGATCATTTATTCTACTTAGTATTACTAAACATGAAAACAACTTCCTCCGACGAACTCCCGGCAAATGGAATTCTTCGGTAGGTTGTCACTGCTCACACCAATAAAATATTCCAAGAACTTTAAAAGCCTCTTTGCTTCATGATATTCGGGTTCGCCCTTTTCTATTCCAAAAAGAAGAGGTTCCGCATACTGCTTTAATACTGCCAGTTCGTAAATCAATGCGGAGTTAAACATGGCGTCCGCACTCTCCTGAAACGGAAAAATATATTTTTCCTCTCCCTTTCTGACAGAACTCCACAGCTCAATAGTTCTTTTTGCACAAGCGCCTCTCGTACGCGCATCTCTGACCATACGTCTTAGAAGTCTGCCATCCGTAGTCGGAATCCTATTGTGCTCATCGATATTAATGCTCGTCAATGCGCTGATGTATATTTTGTACTTGCTTTCATTCGGAAGAGAATATGACGTATCGCCGTTCAGTCCATGAATTCCTTCTATCACGAGAACATCATCCGGCCCCAGTTTTTTATAATTCCCCCTATATTCCCGAAGCCCCGTCTTAAAATTGAAGCTCGGCAATTCCACCGTTTCTCCTTTAAGAAGCTCTGCCATATCCTTATTGAACTGTTCCACGTCAATTGCTTCCAAGCATTCGAAATTATAATCGCCGTTTTCATCTCTCGGTGTCTTATCCCGATTGACGAAATAATCGTCGAGAGCAATCGGATGAGGCGTAAGTCCGTATGTTCGAAGCTGTATGGATAATCTGTGCGAAAAAGTTGTCTTCCCCGAAGAAGAAGGGCCTGCAATCATGACGAACTTCACTCCGCCTCGCTGTACGATATCTTGGGCAATCTCCCCGATTCTTCTTTCCTGCAACGCTTCCTGGACCAGTATCAGGTCATTGATATTCCCCTTACAAATCTGATCGTTCAGGTCTCCTACGGTATCGACACCCACCATATTACCCCATTCATCCGATTTTTTCAAGGTTTCAAATAATTTTTCTCTGGGTTCCATCATAGGAAGCTTATCCGGCACCTGTTGTTCCGGCAGTAAAAGCATTAAACCCTCTTCATAAGAAAACACCTCAAAATATTTTACATAACCGGTGCTTGGAAGCATATAGCCATAAAAATAGTCGTAATAACCATCCAGACAATAGACATTCACATTAGAGCTTCTTCTGTAACGAAAAAGCTTTTCTTTGTCTTTCATATTCTGCCCGCGAAAGATTTCCAAAGCTTCATTAATCGGATAAGATTTTTTGGTAATCGGTATATCTGCCTCTACCAATTCGTGCATTCTTTTGTTCAGACTGCGGATGAACTCCGGCTCGACTTTGAAATCGCCGTCTATGCTGCAATAATATCCGGGACCGATAGCAAACTCCACTTTAATCTTCCTCAATGTGTTTTCCCCTACCACATCTCTGAGCGCTTTGATTAACAGCATGACTGCCGTGCGCACATAGGTTTTGTGGCCTGCCGAATCGCCTAAGGTAATAAATGTCAGTTCACAATCCTTACTTACTTCCTTGATCAGTTCCCTTATCTTCCCATTAGCGGTTACGAGAGCAATCCTCTGTCGATATTGATTCTGATATTCTTTCGCTATTTCTTCGTACAACGTACCTTTTTCGTATTGCCTCTTTTCGCCGTCTATCGTAACTGTAACCATTATATCCTCCAAATCCTGCTGCCTACATTATCCAAAACGGATTCTTTTCTTTTGCCGCAAATACGGTAAGCTGCGGCAGCTCTCTTTTAATATATTCCCTCATATATGGAATAAATATCTTCTCCAGACCAAAATGACCGGCATCGATGATCATAAGGCCCTGCGCCATCGCATCCAATCCCTCGTGATGCTCGATATCTCCCGTAATGAGCACCTCTGCCCCCGCCACCACTGCCGGCTTTATCATCGACTTACCGGAGCCCGGCGATACTGCTGCCCATTCGATAGGCGTATCCGGCTCTCCGTATATTTTTACATTCTCCAAATCAAATGTTTCTTTTACAAAAGAAGCACATTCCTCCAGAGTCATGACCTGAACAAGTCTTCCATATCTGCCGATTCCCTCTTTTGCAATCTCATCCTCATAAGTGATGTCAAGAACCTGTCGATTCGTTAAGCCCAGTTCATCAGCCGCCGCATCCGCCATACCCATTACGTCAAAGTTCGTATGCATCGCATAATAGCTTATATCATTGTGCAAAAGTTTTATGATCCTGCGCCCGATAAAATCATCCGACGTGATTTTTTTCATGGGAGAAAAGATGAGAGGATGATGCGTCAGAAGCATATCCGCTCCTGCCCGTACCGCTTCGTCTATCACTTCATCCGTGGCATCAAGCGCTATGCACAGCCTGTTTACTTCCTTGTCTCTTCTTCCCGCAAGAAGCCCTACGTTATCCCAGCTTTCCGCAAAAGAAGAAGGAGAAAGTCTCTCCAGACTTTCAATGATCTTATCACATCTCATACACCGCCGCCTTTCCCATACGCTTCTCATATGTTACTCATTTATCGTCTTGACCTTTTAATATATTAGGCTATGAGCACCTCCTGCATCCATATAAGAAAGTGCCGCATCAATGTCTCTTATCCTGCCTGCTATTTCTCTCCGTCTCATATTCCGCCTGTCGATTTGTGTCCCATTTTCTTCGCCAGACTTTTCCAGATCTCTGAGAATTTCTTCGCATAAGGCCCGTTCTTTTATTAAGAATCCAAGCAATATGGGATTCTTTCTTTTTAAAAGGACAGGGCCGTACTTATCGTCTACCTGCCGGCTGACGACCGGGAGTTCTTCCTGTCCTATATCTCCTGTCGTAGGCTGCACTTTTATGACCGAATAATATTTTCCGTCCTCCAAAATCATATTCTCATCTGTTATAAGATATCCCTGCTCCCGCAAGTATTCTCTCATTCCCTGCAGCTCAGATTGAGGCTGCAGGATAAATTCCTTCATGGAACGTACTTTCTCCCTTCCTTCTTCAAGTATCCGTTTCATCAATTTGCCGCCCATGCCTGCACAAATCAGAGTATCGGCCTCACCCGGAAGAAGTGACGTCACTCCGTCGGACAATCTGGTCTCTATGTAATCTGTCAAAGCATAATCTTCGACATGTTTTCTCGCCGCTTCCAGAGGTCCCTTTCTTACATCCATAGCGATTGCTTTAGGACATATACCGGTTTTTACCAGGTAAATAGATATGAATCCATGATCGCAGCCTACATCACACACAGCATTTCCCTTCGTTACCATATGGGCTACGGCGGACATTCTGTCCGATAATACAACTTCCTTTAAACTTCTGTCTGCACTCATTATCTTAATCCGATTAATCCAAGTAGTCTTTTAGTTTGCGGCTTCTGCTAGGATGCCTTAATTTACGAAGCGCTTTCGCTTCTATCTGTCTGATACGTTCGCGGGTAACATTGAACTCTTTACCGACTTCTTCCAGCGTTCTCGCACGTCCGTCATCCAGACCAAAACGCAATCGAAGCACTTTCTGTTCTCTTTCCGTCAAGGTTCCGAGCACTTCCACCAGCTGTTCTTTTAATAAAGTAAAGGCGGCCGCATCTGCGGGTACCGGAACGTTGTCATCCTGGATAAAGTCTCCCAAATGACTGTCTTCTTCTTCTCCGATAGGCGTTTCCAAAGAAACCGGCTCCTGAGAAATCTTAAGAATCTCTCTTACCCTGTCTACAGGCATATTCATTTCTTCCGCAATCTCTTCCGGAGAAGGCTCGCGTCCCAATTCCTGCAAAAGCTGTCTGCTTACGCGAATCAGCTTATTGATTGTCTCTACCATATGGACCGGAATACGTATCGTTCTCGCCTGATCGGCAATAGCTCTTGTAATAGCCTGACGAATCCACCATGTAGCATACGTAGAAAACTTGTATCCCTTTCTGTAGTCAAACTTTTCCACAGCCTTAATAAGACCAAGATTGCCTTCCTGAATTAAATCGAGGAAAAGCATACCGCGGCCTACATATCTTTTCGCTATGCTGACAACAAGACGCAAGTTCGCTTCCGCAAGACGTTTCTTCGCTTCGTCATCTCCCATTTCCATTTTCTTCGCAAGCTCAATCTCTTCCTCCGCACTAAGAAGAGGGACCTTTCCGATTTCTTTCAGATACATTCTGACGGGATCCTCGATACTGATGCCGTCCGGCACGGAAAGATCGATGCTCTCCACATCTACCTCGTCTTCCTCCGTAAGAATAATCTCCTCATCATCCACGTCATCGTCTTCCGTGATACGAAGTACATCCACGCTGTTTTGCTCCAGAGTTTCCATTATCTTATCGAACTGTTCCTCCTCAAGCGCCATGTCGGCGAAGAAGTCGTTAATCTCCTGATATTCCAGAACATTTTTTTTCTTTTTAGCAGTGTTTAAGAGTTCCTTCAAATGCTCCTCAAACTTTGCCTGTGTGTTTTCATCCATTTTAGGTTCCATCCTTCCTCAAGTAGTCATAGTATTATCTTTAATCCAAAGAAATATGCGTTTTGCTAAGTTCTTCCAACGCTTTTTTTCCCGCAATCACCTGATTTACGGCGCTGATATCCGCTCCCAACTTTCCGGAATAGTATTCATAGCTATTCTTTTTCACGGTATAAAGGATATCGTGGAATGCCTTTTCCCGTTCCTGTTTCGTCTCCAGTTCCTCAAGCTTAGTGTTAAAAAGCGCCGCTACCTCCCGCTGATCCTCTTCATCCGTAAATAGGCTGACTATATAAGCCGGATTAAGCTTTCCCTGTTTAAGATCTTCGAACAGCTTGTCCGCCACTTTACGATATAACTCTACCGTAAAATCCTCAGGCGATATATATTTTACAATTTTAGGAAATACTCCGGGTTCCTCTGTAATCCAAGTAATGAGAAGCCTCTGCGCCTTTTTCATATTCTCCTCCGGTGTATTCTTCTTCTCCGCAATCCCTGACTTCGGACGAACTACCGGACTCACAAGCCCAGTCTTTGCCGCATATGAAGTTACGAGCTTCCTTAAATTGTCAAAACCTATGCCATATTTATCCGCTACCGCTTCTATGTAGTTTTCCCGTTCTACTTCCTCCGGAAAACCGCACAGCTTTTTCGCTATTTCTCTATGGAACTTCGTCTTGGATTCCGGATCTCTTAAGTTATAGTCCTTTTCCATGATACGAAGCTCGAAGAAAAAGCTGTTCTCCGCATCGTTCATTCTCTGCAAAAATGCGTCGATTCCCAGATTCTTTATAAACTCATCCGGATCCTTATAAGGTTCCAAATTAATGATTTTACCGCTCAACCCCACTTCTTTCAAAATAGAAATAGCTCTGAGCGCCGCGTTTATTCCCGCGCCATCGCTGTCATAGGCAAGAAGCACCTCCTGCGTATATCTGCGAAGGAGGTTCGCCTGTCCCGCCGTAAATGCAGTTCCAAGCGATGCCACCGCCTGCGTAAATCCGGCCTGATGCATAGCAATCACATCCATATAACCTTCACAAAGAATCACATTACTCTGCCGCGAGGTTCTTGCGAAATTCAAGCCGTACAAATTACGGCTCTTATCGAAGACTATCGTTTCCGGCGAGTTCAAATATTTCGGTTTGGCATCGCCCATAACGCGCCCGCCGAAACCTATCACTCTATGATTGATATCCTGAATGGGAAATATCACTCTGTTCCAGAATTTATCGTGCATTCCGTATTTCTCATCGTAGCTTGCCAGTCCCGCTTCCTGTATTAAATCGTCTCCGTAGCCCTTAGAACGCAAATATCGTATCAAATCGTTACTCGACACATTGGCAAAACCGAGGCCGAATTTTTTCATCGTCTCATCGCTTAGCTGCCTGTCCGCCAAATAGCGGTAGCCTATACTGCCACGCTGTGAACGGAGCTGGTAGTAAAAATATTTTGCCGCTTCTTTATTTACTTCCAACAGTTTATTTCTTTTGCTCTCCTTTTTCTTTATCTCTTCCGAATATTCTATCTCGGGCAAATCCACATTTACTCTGTCCGCAAGCATCTTTATCGCCTCCGGAAAAGTAAAGTTCTCATACTCCATAATAAAAGTAAATACGTTTCCGCCTGCACCACAGCCGAAGCAATAATACATCTGCTTACTTCTCGAAACGGAAAAAGATGGGGACTTTTCATTGTGAAAAGGGCAGAGACCGAAATGGCTGCTTCCTTTTTTCTGCAAACGTACATACCCGGAAATCACATCTACTATATCGTTTTTCAATCGTACTTCTTCTACTAACTCATCAGGATAGTACACTTTTTTTCCCTTCTTTTATATAAATAATTCAATATCTCATCACATTCTCAATAATGCCACGATTTCGGTATGAACAATTCCTCATACTTCGCAATGGCAAATCGATCCGTCATCGCTCCTATGAAATCGCACACAATGATTTCCGGATGCTCACCATGCTCCTCCATTCGTGCAGTCAGGTGCTTCGGAATAAGCTCCATATGGCGAAGATAATATTCATAAAGCGATTCCATAAGCATCTCCGCTTTCTTCTCTTCGCTTTTTGCTTCTTTGTTCTTGTACACCATTTCGAACATAAAAGCTCTTAATTTCTTCATAGCTTCCGCAACCGGGACAGACATCATAATATCGTCTTTGTCATAGCTGGTCGTTACCAAATCATGAATGAAGTGGTCAAGACGCTCTCCTGTCGTCTCTCCGATCACCTCTGCTATTTCCTTAGGCACATCGGACTCCTTTAGAATTCCTCCGCGAATGGCATCGTCCATATCGTGGTGGATATATGCAATCTTATCCGAAAAACGGACAATCTTTCCTTCCAGTGTAGATGGCATTCCTTTTGTCTGGTGATTCCGTATTCCGTCTCTGACTTCTTCCGTAAGATTCAGTCCCTGCCCGTCCTTCTCCAAGCAATCCACCGTGCGGACGCTTTGTTCGCTATGGCAAAAACCATAAGGACATACTCTGTCAAGGGCGCGCTCCCCCGCATGACCAAAGGGCGTATGCCCCAAATCATGTCCCAGAGCGATAGCTTCCACCAAATCTTCGTTCATCCGGAGTGCCTTTGCAATCGTGCGCGCATTCTGGGATACTTCAAGGGTATGAGTCAGTCTCGTCCTGTAATGATCTCCTTCCGGCGTCAAAAAAACCTGCGTTTTATCCTTTAACCGCCTGAACGCCTTACTGTGCAATATTCTATCGCGGTCTCTCTGATAGACCGGCCGGATATCGCATTGCTCTTCCTCCCTGAGTCTGCCTTTGGAATTCATGCTTAGAGACGCATAAGGACTTAAATATTCTTTTTCCCATTGTTCCAGTTTCTCACGAATTAACATAGTCACTTAAGCTTCTACCTCAACCTTTCACTGTCACACAAATTGTAGCCACTGTTTTAAATATTCTCGGTCAACATCCAAATTCCTTTATTTTTTCTTTATTTTACAGTTATTTTTTCATCGCATCCGTTATCGGCATATATCATAAATAAATTCCGCGTTCTTATCCATAGCCTCATACGCCGTTTTAAACGGAGACATTTGGAAAACATGCCACATTCCTTTAAATATGTCGATTTTTACCGGAACATTGGCCTTTACCATTTTCTTGTGGAGCATGGTAGCGTCGCTTAACAGTATTTCATTATCACCCACCTGTATATAAGTCGAAGGAAAGCCTTCAAAATCTCCAAAAATCGGAGAAATAAACGGATTTTCCAAGTTCTGCCCGCAGGCATAATTACAAATCATCTGTTCAATATATTCTTCGTTCAGTACAGGGTCCACTTCTTTTTTACTCCCATGAGTATTTCCCGAGGCTGTAAGATCCGTCCACGGAGACATAAGAACAAGACCTCTCGGGAGGATTCTTCCTTCCCCTTTTAACTTATGGGTGAGAGCAAGCGCCAGATTCCCCCCTGCCGAATCCCCCGCCACAATGACATCTCTCGCCCCGTATCCTAAGAGCATCAAATAATTCCACGCTGTCATAGCATCCTCCAATGCCGCCGGATAAGGATACTCAGGCGCCAGCCTGTAGTCGAAGCTAAGTACATCCATGGAGGTTGACATAGCCAGTTTCGTGGTCAATGTTCTCGCATATTGGCTGCTGCCGGTAGAATATCCGCCGCCGTGGCAATACAGTATCACATATTTTTTCATATGTGCTCTGTTCACGGCTATCCATTCCCCGTACATATTCTCAATTTGCGTCGCTTTTACGGTTGTTTCCTTGCTGCTTCCCAAAAAAGCGCCGAAATAGTCCTGCGATTGCCTGTGCTTCTCAATATCCGCGTTCTCCACTACACTATGCACCCGTTTAATAAGGTTCATGAGGTTTTGATTTCTTTTTTCCGACAATGCCATATGAATAATCACGCCTTTCGTATAATTAATCTGACACTTTTTAAGCCAATTCTATCACATAATTTACATTTTGTGGTATACTCTATACATTACATCAAGAATCTTTTTACTTTTGAGGATTATTTATGACCATAAGCAAAGAAAAGATAACATTGCACAAAAAAAGCGAGCGGAGAACATGGTATAAGCTGGATCTATCCGCAATCGTATATCCGACTCTCCAGCGCAAAGATTTTTCTTCCGTGTATCGGCTTTCCGTGGTACTGAAGGAAACCATACGGCCGGATATTCTGCAGCAGGCGGTGGATGTCGCCCTGAAACGTTTTCCCACTTATAAAGTGGCAATACGCAAGGGACTGTTCTGGCGCTATCTGGAACCGAATAACAGACCCGGCCCTTTCGTTCAGCCCGACATTAAAAATCCCTGCATGCCTATGCCTTTTAAGGCCAATAACCGTTATCTTGTGAGGATTTATTATCACGAATGCCGAATTGCGCTGGAGGCTCATCACAGTCTGGGGGACGGAAGCGGCGGCATGTACGTTCTGCAAACAATTACTGCTGTCTACCTTCGTTTGCTCGGCCACAAGATTTCCAACGGCGGTTTTGTCCTGGATGTGAATCAGGAACCCGATTCCGAAGAACTGGAGGATGCTTACATGCGCTATGCCAACGCACAGGTAAGACCTCCCCGCCCCGGCGAAAAAACTTATCGGATACGAGGTACGAAGGAACCCTTTTATACGCTCAATATCATTGACGGCATCATGTCCGTAAAAGAGGTAATGGCTGTTGCCTCCAAATATAACGCGACTATTACGGAATACTTGAACTCCGTACTTCTGTATGCGTTGCTTCAGAAGCAGGCCGCCGAATGGCATATAAAGCTGCGTCCGGTGAGAATCGCCATGCCGGTTAATTTGCGGCGCTTTTTCCCCTCCAAGACCTTGCGCAACTTCATAACTATGGTATATCCTTCCATCGACCCGAGGCTTGGAGAATATACCTTCGACGAAATAGTCGCTCACGTGCATAATTATATGCGCTATTATATAAATGAAAAATTCTTAAGAGGAGATATCACGACCAATGCTGCCACCCAGAGAAATCCGGTAATCCGCATTGTCCCTCTTTTTATAAAGGATTTCATCGTGCGCCTTTTTTACACTAAGGTGCAAGATAAGAATTCCTCGGCCGGTTTAACTAATATGGGCGCATTAAAAGTACCCGAGGATATGAAGCCGCATATCGAGCGGTTTGACATTTATATGGGACAACCGTTTTCCTCCCGCACCAACTGCGCTATTTCCAGTTTTGAAGATACTCTTACCATCAACTTCGCCAGCAGCATCGTAGAGGCCGACGTGGAAAGATATTTCTTCCGCAAGCTTGTTCAGGATGGCATTCACGTTAAAATAGAAAGTAACCGATAGGAGGTCTTATATATGTCATATTGTGTAAATTGCGGCGTAGAATTGGACGCAGACTTGCAGAACTGTCCTCTCTGCAATACGCCTGTTATCAATCCGAATGAACTGAGAAAAATGGAACGCTCTCCCGCTTATCCCCGGGAAAAAGGACAAGTGGAAACCGTAAAAAGAAAAGATTTGGGAATTTTATTATCGGTAGTTTTGAGCGCTACCGCCATAAGTTGTGCGATGCTGAATATTTTTGTATTTAAAAACAGTATGTGGTCTCTGTTGATTATTGGCATTTGTATCATTCTCTTCGTGCTTGCCATACCGGCAATCATATATACGAAACTGCCGATTTATCTATCGCTTTTATTTGACGGCATTGCCGTAGGCGGATATTTATATATGATCACGTACCTCACTCCTTCTTCGGAATGGTTCTGGCAGCTCGCTTTGCCGATTACGGCATTAGTCACTCTATTGGTCGAGATATTTACGCTCCTGATCCGCTTCTTTCCGGTTTCCTTCATTACTACGGCTCTCTATATTTTTGCGGAAGCCACTGTCTTATGTATAGGAATAGAGCTTCTTATCGACAGATTTATTCAAAAACCGCTGGGATTGTCATGGTCTGCGGTAGTTCTGACTGCCTGCGGCATAATTGTCATTGCGCTCATTACGATTCTCTCCAAAATGCGACTGCGCGAAGCTGTCAGAAGACGACTGCATTTCTAAAAAACTACAGTTGAAAATACCCTGATAGACAGTCACATCTGCTTTTACGACCGTTTATCAGGGTATATTATTTTATTGGGCTAATAAGATTCCGTGCTTTTTTTCCGCTTCTTCGATACTTCCATAGCCATAGAACTTCGTTTCATTTTCAATAATCTGTTTTTCTATATTTTCGCCTTTATCATAAGCTTCCTTGGTTTGCGCAAGTATTAAACCGATCGTTCTCTCCGAATATGAGAGGAGCTCTCCTCTGAGATAGCTTTCCATAGAAGATCCGTTCGCTGCAGAATCTTCCTGTGTCTTCGCCACTCTTCCTCTTTTTCGCAAATTAGGATAATGGGAGAGCATATACTCATCCCACTCCAGATGGATTGCGACAAGTTCTTCTACCATTTCTTTTTTGTATTCGGAGGCTTCGGGAATATATTCTTTTACGCGCTCGTATTCCTCCGGGAATGTAACCTCCATCATTCTTCCATATTTCTCAAACAGAAGATTCCGGCCTTCCTCATATGCTATCATCAAATCTTCCATATAGCTTCGGAGGATTTCATCGTTATAAACCATCCACTGGCTCATCCTCATGCGGAAAAATGTATCCGGGTCATCCTGGCAGGATGCTCTTCCTCCGGTGTTATAAACATGTTGAAACATATCCCATTCAATTTGTACAATGTCGAATATTAAATGCTCTCTTTCAGTAATTTCTGCCATATCTAATCTCCTTCCGGCCTCTGGCATCTATTCTCCGGCCTATTGGGAATCCAAATCCAGGCTTACTTCTCCAAAGGTCAATGGCTCATCATATATTGCATGACCGGTTTCTATAGTTTTCCCTTCCACCGTAATTTGTAACGCGTCTGCCTCATACGCCTGCAAAAAGGTATCCGTAAGAGCTGTCATGATTACATTTTCTCCGCCGCTGCCCATAGTCTCTAAATATTCTCCAAAGGCCTCCGACAAATCCAAATGAAGAACGCTCTTTCCGTCTTCCTCCGTTATTTGAAATTCATTCACTTTCGTATCCATAGAAACAATATTATGTACAGCCAGATAGCCAACGATGATATCGGGAGTTACCTCTTCCACAAGTATTGTTTCCGTTTCCAATCCATCCGCTTTGCTGTTGCTGAAATATATTACCAGCTCTTTTGCTTCGTTCGCTTCTGCCTGCATTACTTCCGATACCGTTTCTCCGGAGTTCTCAGAACTGCTGCACGCCGAAAATACCACGCTTGCCAAAAACATTACCAGTGTAATCCATCTTCTCCCTTTCATACTCTACTCCAATCCCTATATCAGAGCATTGCACACACGCATACTCTCCTCCCTGACCGTATATCCGATACGGCCGACAACTGAGTTTATTTTACCATACAATGGAAAAAAACGCAAAAATACACATTCGACAAAATTCTTTTCTGTTTGCTCTGTCCGCTCATCTGCATCTCTGTCTCCGCATACGTTGAAAAAAATAAAAAGTCGACGGCATTCCTGCAATCGACTTCTTAATTATATAATACTGCGGAAGAAGGGACTTGAACCCTCACGATGTAACCATCACAAGATCCTTAGTCTTGCTCGTCTGCCAATTCCGACACTTCCGCATAGCGCAATCACTTACGCCGCAAGTAGGATAGTATCATTTTGAAAGTAAAAAGTCAATATATTTTTTACAATTTTATAAAAAATATTAATTTATTCTATCATATATTTTTTTATTTATTCGTTTGATTTTTTATACTTCATGATCCATTAAGCTCGAAAATGCAAAAAAACGCAAAAAATCCATACTTATAATTGAATTCCAAGGATTTCCTTGTTATAATATTAATATCATAGGAATAGTGTACACATTTTATTTACATAAGCAACCTAAAAAGGCACGGAGGCCTGATTATTTATCAAAGGAGTGAATTTATGAATATTAGGACGAAATCAGATGTATCTTATTTATTTTCCAATATGTCATCTTCCAGGTCCGGTTCAAATCTGGGTAACTTAAACTTTTTATCCGATTATGCCAGTATCAAGAACGGAAGCTACGGAAAACTATTAAAAGCATATTATAACAAAGTCGGCAATGACTCTACGGCAAGTAAAAGCACATCTACTTCCTTGGCTTCGGACTCTACTAAGACTCTTGCCGCTATCGATAGTGCTGCCGATAAGTTGAAAGAATCTGCCGATGCATTAATAAATAAAGGGACCGATTCTTTATTTAAAGAAAAAGAAGTAACCGTAAAAAACGAGGACGGTACTATTACCACTTCGAAGCAATATGATATGGATGGCATATATAAGGCTGTGTCCGGTTTTGTAACCAATTATAATTCCCTTATTGATTCGGTAGCCAAATCGGATTCTTCGGCCGTATTAAAAGCGGCTTCCAATATGACAAATATCACAAGCCTGTATTCAAAAACATTGGAAAAGGCAGGAATTACAGTAGGAAGCAATAATAAGCTTTCCGTTGATAAGGCGAAATTCGAAAAAGCTGATATTTCTACTTTAAAATCCATATTTAACGCTTCGCCTTCATTTGCTTACAGCATTTCAAGCCAGGCTTCCTACATCGATTATGCGGCAAGCCGTGAAGCTCTAAAGGCAAATACATATAATGGTGCCGGATTCTATAGCAATAATTATTCTATGGGCAATTTATTTAACCGTTTGTTTTAGCATATAAGTTAGCACGTAAAAAAGACATAAGATTTCCTAAACGGAAACGTTATGTCTTTTTTTATGCAGGAAAAGGGACTTGAACCCTCATGATATTGCTATCACACGGACCTGAACCGTGCGCGTCTGCCAATTCCGCCATTCCTGCACGCAAAAGTTATTGTATATGTTTTTTAACTTTCTGTCAACTATAAATTAATATTTTAAATCAACACCTCTCCGTATACTTTTCTTATCCGCCACATACATTTAAATTAACAAAAAGAAATAACCTCCAAAAGGATTCTTATATGTGTGAAAGCAACGTACTGCCATATCGCGATGATATAAAAGTGCTTATAGTGGGCAGAGCTAAGGATACGGTCAATTATGAAAAAGCTCTAGCTGCCATGGGTATCTCTTACCTAACTACGATGGAGCTGGAGTACCTTTCCGACTTCGATGCTCTCCTGCTTCCGGGAGGAGGCGATATTACTCCCGCCTTTTTCGGCCAGAAGAATCAGGGCTCCAAAAATATGGATACCGAACTGGATATTATACAGTTACAGGCTTTGGATTTCTTTGTAAAGCGAGAATATCCGGTGTTCGGAATATGCAAAGGAATACAGGTTATCAATGTTTATTTTAACGGCACAATCATCCAGGATCTCAAGCAAGCCGAACATCATGCATGGAATAACGGAGATCGTATTCATTCCTCCGTTTCACTTCCCGGTACTCCTCTTTTCTCACTATATGGGAGACAC
Source organism: Clostridiales bacterium (assembly GCA_012520655.1). Classification (GTDB taxonomy): domain Bacteria; phylum Bacillota; class Clostridia; order Lachnospirales; family Lachnospiraceae; genus Kineothrix. The sequence continues at coordinate 41,012 of JAAYNW010000066.1, forward strand.
TTCAATGTAAACAGCGCGCATCACCAAGGTATCGGAAAAGTCGGCTACAGCCTAAGCGTTATCCAGACCGCCGATGATAATGTTGTCGAAGGTATTATACACGATACACTCCCTATTATCGGTGTGCAGTGGCACCCGGAGCGGCTTTTCGACACTTCCGTTCCCCGGGATACCGTGGACGGACGCCCGCTTTTTTCTTACTTTTTATCCTTATGCGATTCTGCCGGAGTTTGAATTTCTTTTCTTCTCCGGCGTTTTTGTTCCCGTTTCTTTTTGTTTTCTTCCCGCTTTATCTTGCCTTCTTCCGCCCGTTCCTGGATTTCTTCCCTTGCCTTTTCGCCGGCAATCTCAAATAACGAAATAACGATCCTCTTCATCATTCCCGCAGTCTCGGCATCCAACCCCTTCACTGCCGCTACTACCGCCAGCATACTCTTCTTCCAATCCGCCGTAAAATCAATCAGAGTCGTCGCTTGAGAGGCCGCCACTACCTCATATAAGGTATCTACAAAGGAATGGATATGCTCTTGATCCAAAGACAGTATCCACTCATTCAAAGCATCATCCATAAACTTTCTGCTCTTATATATGTCCTTCGCACTCACAAAGGCATCATCTTTTACAAGCCACGTATAAGGATCGTGCTGCAGCAGACCGAATGTTTTGCTCTCTACCACCATGTATTCGTCCTTATGAGACCCTAGCAGCATTCCTACCAGCGATGAGTGCGGAATAATCTTTACCACCCGATCTGCAATTTCTTCATAATGTCCGCTTTCTCTTATCTCAGGGCGAAAGCCCGGGCCGTCATGGCTGAATATCTTAACAATCCTCTTTCGTACCTCCGGTCTGCAATTCATCGCCGCATATACTGCAAAATTACCTCCTTTGGAATGACCTCCCGTATAGAACTCCTTCGAGAACTTCCCGGCTACTTCATTCATATATTGTACACTGTAGATCTGTCCCGGCACCGGCTCGGAAAAAGCCAGATTAAAGTCTTCTTTCCAACCGATAATTGTCTCATCCGTCCCCCGGTAAGACAAATATACCGTCTTATCATCCAAAAGATAAGTAATGGCTGAAAACTGCGTCTCTTTTTCCGGTTCGATAAAGTTTACATAATAATTGAGTTTGATAGAACCGTAACGCACACTGTTTAACATCCCATCAAACAGCGCCATATTCTCTTTCCTGTATCTTTCATCCGCAAAAAGCTTCTCCTTATCCTGATGACGGTTCACATATTCTATTGTAACAAAAGGCTTTTCCTCCGAAATATCCGGCACAATGCCATCGAATTTCAAATAGCTGAGCTGGCACAGAACCAGACTGTCCACTTCATTCATCGGCTTCTCAGTAAACGTATAATCTGCATATTCTTTCAAATAATCAATAATCGTTCCCATGCCGTGTCCCCTCTAAAAACGTGCCTCCAAATGTCCGATATTTTTTATAAGTACGGATACCGTACCGTCCGGATTCGTGATAAACTCCACACATCCTGGATTTTTATATTGTTCCATCGGAATCTTAATTTCTATTCCCGTATCCGTATACAAATGCTGCTTCTGGTATTTCTTTATTGTCGCTTCGCTTTGAGGTAATATTTCTTCCTTAACCAGATCATACTTTTCCATTTTATCCTGAAAAGCAACTTTTAACTCCGGTTTTTCTTCAAATATCCTATCCGCAATCTCCTCTACCACGAATCCGCCGTTTTCCTGCAGTTCTTCCTGTATAATGCTTTTTGCCTTCATGTGAGCTTCATATTGAGACAGTTCATCATAAGCATCCTTCTGGACTGCTTCCACCGCTTTCGTCACGATTGACAGCTTCGATTTATGTGACATATGGCTGCTGCATTTAAGAAATAAATAAGAAAAATAATTTGTCTTTTCTCCGTTCACCTCATACTTTTTCTCTATAACCTGTACCGACAGATCCGCAAGACGAATAATCGCCGCTTCGCTCAGCCTCTGAGTCTCGGACGGAAGTATAGACTTATGCCGGATTACCTCATTAGTGTTTCCCCCTTCTTCCGAAGCAAGCGTCCGATGAGTATACAACGCTTTGTAATTCATCTTGAGAAAGGCCAAATACTCATCGTCTCCGCTTCTGAACCGCACTACGATGAGATCCGCCGGCGGAATATCTATATTGCTGTTCATAATGCTATATAATAGCTCCGCCGCATCCTTGCTTATTTCCACAAAGAAGTCATCCGAATACTGCTCCAGCATTTTATAGACCTCCGACTCTTCTTTATAAAACTGACATATCTTCCCATCATCCCCCGAGGAAATTTTAGCGATATGCTCCTTCAAAAAATCGGCAAATTCAGAACCATATTCAATCTCCTCATCCGACAGCACCGGCATCCCAATCGTCGAATCGAGAATGTGTAATATTACCTTTTTTATCCTTATGTCCTCTTTTACTATCATCTACCGTACCTCTCTCTTTTCCATCATCTTATTTCTTCCACGTCCCGGGAGACAAGAGTATAAGTATCGGCAAAAGCTCCAGCCTGCCGACGAGCATATCGAACATAAGAACCAGCTTGGAAAATGCTGAAAATGCCGAATAATTTCCCGAAGGCCCTACCATACTGAAGCCTGCCCCTACATTATTGAACGTAGCAGCCACTGCCGAAAGGTTCGTTGTAAAATCAAATTCATTTAAAGAAAGGAGCAGAAAGGAGCCGAAAAAGATAAATATATAAATCATCGCATATACCTGCACCGATTTTGTCACGCTACTCTCCACGACATGTCCGTCCAGATGAATCTTTTTGAATCCCCTCGGATGAATCACATAGGAAATTTCATTTTTTATTGAACGAAGCGTAATGATAAATCGGGATATTTTAAATCCACCGCTGGTTCCCCCCGCACAGGCACCCAGCAATGACAGAATAAGTAAAATTGCCTTTGAGAATTCAGGCCATGTATTATAGTCCGTCGATGAAAATCCGGTAGTCGTTATTATAGATACTACTTGAAGCAGTGCGTGATGAAAGCCTAAGAAAATACTGTCAAAATAGCTTCTCGTATTGAGGGTAATCAGAATCGCAGCTAAAAGTACTATGACAAAATAATAACGGAGTTCCTCGCTTGCAAATGCCTCCTTGGGCTTCTTAATAAGAATGAGGTAGAATATCTGAAAATTAATACCGCATATAAACATCAATACGGTTAGAATCGTCTGTATCGCAATCGAATAGCTTCCGAGGCTGGAATTGAGCAGCCCGAAGCCTCCGGTTCCCACCGCCGAAAAAGTCAATGTAACCGCATCATATACAGATAAGCCCGCTATAAATAAAAAAACAGTTCCCGCAAATGTAATACCTATATAAATACCGTAAAGTATCATTGCCGTATTCTTTACACGAGGTACCAGCTTACCCACTCTGGGACCCGGACTTTCCGCCCGTAAAAGATGCATATTATAGCTTCCCGACAACGGAAGAACTGCCAAAATCAATACCAGGACACCCATTCCTCCTATCCAGTGGGTAAAGCATCTCCATAGTTGAGTGCTTCTCGATAAAGCTTCCACGTCAGTAAGAATAGTCGCCCCCGTAGTTGTAAATCCCGATACCGTTTCAAATATCGCGTCCGTATAAGAAGGGATCTCCCCGCTTAAATAAAATGGCAGCGCCCCCACCAGACTCAAAATAATCCAGCTTAAGGATACGGATACAAATCCTTCTTTAGCATAAAATACTTTATTTTCGGTTTAAAACGCCTGCCTATCATGCTGACCACAAAGCAGACTGCCATTACGGCAATAAAATAAACAGCACTTCTTTCACGGTACCAAATACCGACTAAACAGGGCAATGACATAAATAACGCCTCAAACTCCAATACCCTGCATAATATATATCGAATCATCGAATAATTCATTCTATTTTCCTCTATCTAAATATCTCAATATAGAAATATTCTTTCTCCTCAAATATTACTTTCTGTCCTTAAGCCAATATGTCTTTAATATCCTGCAAACCCGTTATAGTCGTAGCCAGAACTACCGTATCCCCTACGTTGATACGGCTTTGACCGCTGGGAGTAATGATATTTCCTTGGTGGTTGATACAGCATAGCAGAATATTGGGCTTCAAATTGAGCTCCACCAACGGAACACCCACTACCGGACAATCTTCTCTTATAATAAATTCCAGAATTTCCACTCTATCGTTATTCAGCCGGTATAAGGTTTCTATATTGCTTCCGATAGAATTCTGCATTGCTCTTACATACTTGATAATCGTCTCCGCAGTGATATACTTCGGATAAATAACGCTTCCCAGATCCAGTTCTTCTATAATTTCGTCATATGCAATCCTATGCACCCGGGTAATCAACTTCGCCTTCGAAATGCTTTTTGCAAAAAGGGAGAGCATAATATTCTCTTCGTCAAAATTAGTAAGCGCCACAAAAGACTCCGCCTGCGGCAGTCCTTCCTCCATCAAAAGGTTCCTGTCCGTACCGTCGCCTAAAATCAGCGTCGCCTGTGGTAGAAGTTCGTTCAGCTCGCCGCATCTTTTTTTATCTTTTTCTACAATTTTTACATCAATTCCAATGGAAAGGAGCTGGTTTGCCAGATAATATGCCGTTTCTCCCCCACCTACAATAAACGCATTCTTGGCTCTGGTCGTAGGAACTCCCAGTTTCTTGAAAAATAAAACGGTGTTTTTGGCCGAACCCACAACAGATATCTCGTCCTTTGCCTGCAGAACGAAATCACCGGCAGGGATGAACACCTCATCGCCTCTTTCCACAACACATATAAGGACGCCGCATTTCATCTGTGCCGATATACTTTTCAGAGATTGATTGCATAACACAGAACTCGGCTCTATCTTATATTTAACCAGTTCAATCCTTCCTTTGGCGAAGGTTTCAATCTTAATGGCTGACGGAAACTTAAGTACCCTCGCTATCTCCAACGCCGCCGCATCCTCGGGATTGATAATCATGGACAACCCTAATTCATCTTTGATAAAACTGATTTCTCTGCTGTAAACAGGATTGCGCACTCTGGCTATAGTATGGCAATCTCCCGCTTTCTTAGCAATCAGACAGCACAATAAGTTGAGTTCATCCGAACCCGTAACAGCAATTAATAAATCCGCCTCTGCAATTCCTGCATCCTTTTGTATGGAGTAGCTGGCACCATTACCAACGATACCCATTACATCAAAATTGTTGTTTATATTATGTACCACATCGCTCTTAATATCGATGACTGTAATATTATGACCTTCCTTACTAAGTTGTTCCGCTAATGTAGATCCTACATTGCCGCATCCTACAACAATGATTTGCATGATTTCCTCCTGCTATTGCATAATTCCTTCAAATTTTTTCCAGATCTCCTCATATTGCTCTTTGATCTTCAAGTAAAGACCTATCGTCTCACCTTTTTGTTCCTCGAAGTTATTAATAATATTATCATAATTTTTCATAAGACAATCCACTACCGGCTTGCTAATCTTATAATTATCCGCATCTTTGTTCAATATTTTCTCTATCTTACCGCTCTCAAAGGAGGGCTTATAACTTCTTTGCCCATATAATGCACTCAGCATATCCGCAACCGCTACAATCTTTTGCGGCAATGTCAGCTCTTTTTCGGTAAGTCCCTTGTGATAGCCTGAACCGTCCAGTTTTTCGTGATGTCTGATTGCTATTTCGAGCACATCCGGCTCCACAAGCCCCGAGAGAATAATCTCTGTGATTCTGACATGCGCTTTCATAATGCGCATCTCTTCATCCGAAAGCTTTCCGGGAGACTCAAGAATATCGAGAGGTATCGCTATCTTGCCCAAATCATGCAACAATGCCCCATAGTACATCCTCTTTTGTTCTCTTGCCCCGACGCCCATCAGCTTCCCGAGCTGTACGGCAAAGTTTACCGTTGCCATAGTATGCAGAACAGTATATTCACTCCGGAAATCGATAGTGTATACAAGCATTTCCAGAAAGCTCTTTTTATATCCTTCCGACCATTGGCTTCGAGAAAGTAATGCACCCAATTCTTCCTTGTATTCACCGCTTACCAGCTTGGCCGTGATTCCGAACTTCTTTTCTGCCTCCAGAAAAATATCCAAAGCCTTTCCCGAAACCTTTATATCTCTATATCGGGTAAAATAATCTGTTTCCATTTCCGTCTTGTCACGGCGCATAAAACTATCCATTTTGTCTGCGAGAGCCAGACATGCCGTCACATGTTCGTATTTCATTTTTACAAGCCCATACCGCTCATAATCCAAATGATGATATAGAACTATTTCGGCACGGTCTCCCATAGGTGAGAGATATTTCAAAAAAAGAAAGCCATATATGGAGTGCGACCACGTATTTTTCAGCTCAAAATCTGCAACGTTATCCAAGCCATCCACCCGATAAAGTCCGATGTCATGCATCATGCCCAGCATCGTATATTCGAGTATCTCCTGCTCGGAATAATCTTGTCCGTATTCAAGCATTTTATATAAGATATAACCTACGATTTCACCATGAGCCATGATATTAGGATTAAGGATACTTAATGTTTTCCGAATAATCGTAATTACATTTTGGCTGCTTATTATACTCATTGCTTCATCTCCTGATGGTCTTTCCTCATAAACCTTTTATCCGCTGTGCTCCGCATATATCCTGTAAGGCCAAGGCACTTACAGCTACCCATTCTTCAGCTCTATATTATTACTATTTATAATAATAACAAAAGGAAACATATATTACAAGATACACTTATATACTAGAATTAAGTATATAAACAAGGTATCTTTGTTTGAAAATAATATCATCCATCAACAATTTTTTATGGAGTTATCCATTGCTCTTCCTCCTTATGGGCACCCATTTGTTCTTCACGCTCAAGCTTCGCATCCCACAGCGCCATATAGGAAAAGCTATCCGCCTTTCCATCACCTCCGAAACCTACGATACTTCCGTTTCCTCTCGTAATCTCTCAGCGTTCGGCGCCCTCGCCACTACACTCGCCGCCACTCTCGGTACGGGTAATATTATCGGCGTCTCTACCGCGGTAGCGCTGGGTGGTCCGGGTGCCATCCTATGGTGCTGGCTGACAGGCATCCTCGGCATGGCCACTTCTTACGCAGAATGTTATCTTAGCATGCTCTTTCGAGAAAAAAATGAACAACAGGTTTATATCGGCGGTCCCATGTATGTCCTAAAAAATGGTTTACATAGCAAACTTCTAGCTAAATTTTATGCAATATGCACGATATGTGCCGCCTTTGGCGTCGGTTGTACCACCCAGGCTAATTCGCTTACGCAGACCACATCCTCCACCTGGGGGATTTCCCCGCATATTGTCGGCATAGCCGCAGCAATTATCGTAGGCCTGGTCATCCTGGGCGGCATTCAGTCCATCGGAAAAATATGTATGAAGATCGTTCCCGTCCTCGGTTTTCTTTACCTGGGAAGCTGTTTTATTTTGCTTTTTATAAACAAAGATGCTTTATGGGATTCCATACTCATGATTTTTGAACATGCACTCATGCCCAATGCTGTTCTGGGCGGTGTTGCCGGTTATTCCCTGAAGCATGCTGCCAGATACGGAATCGCAAGAGGGCTGTTTACCAACGAAGCTGGCATAGGGACATCTGCCATCGCGGCAGCTTCCTCTTCTTCCCTTAATCCGTCCAGACAGGCCTATGTCTCTATGACCGCTGTATTCTGGGACACCGTCGTCATGTGTCTGCTGACAGGACTTGTAATTGTTGCCAATATGCTGAAGCATCCGGAATCCCTTATCGGCGTAAATGAAGCGGGACTCGCCGATGCCGCTTTTTCTTATCTTCCTGTAGGCGGAAATACCTTCCTGTCCATGTCTCTTGCCGCCTTTGCAGTTACTACCTTAATCGGCTGGTCGTATTTCGGTGAAAAGGGGATGGAATATCTCTGGGGAACAAAAAGCATCTCCGTCTATAAGCTTATATATATCGTAATGATTTACATCGGCGCGGTCATCCCTCTGCATGTCGTATGGGAATGTACCGATCTTATCAATGCTATGATGGTATTGCCCAATGTGCTCGCCCTTTTCCTTCTAAAAGATCATATATCGGAAAAATAACAGCATAAAAACGCAGCAAAGATGCGTCTTGAAACAGCCTTTGCTGTTCGACAAGACGCATCTTATTAGTTTTCATAACTGTTCTTCTACAAATCTCCCTTCCCGTTATCTTCACCTTTAAAGAAAACCGATATCTTCGTTCCCTTTCCGGCTTCGCTTTCCAATTTCATCTCCGCCTGGTTTTTCGCTACAATATGCTTTACAATGGCAAGTCCCAGACCGGTTCCGCCGGTAGACTTAGAACGGCTTTTATCCACCCGGTAAAAGCGTTCAAAGATTCTTTCCTGATGTTCTTTCGGAATGCCGATTCCCGTATCCTCCACGGTAAGCACCGCTTTTCCGTCCGCAGGCGCTACCGAAACCGTAACCTTTCCGCCTTTATTATTATACCGGATAGCGTTGTCGCATAGATTATAAACGAGCTCCTCAAGCATCTGTTTCTCGGAGTGGACTGTGCACGCTATCCCCCTAAACTCTAAGGTCACGCCATGATTTTCAGCATTGATCTGCAGCATATTTACGCATGTCTCCGCAATCTCGGACAGATTAAGGACTTCAAACGGCTCATCTCTGTCTACCACATCCAATTCGGACAGCCGAATCACGTCATTAATCAACGTAAGAAGCCTATTGGAATTGTGATGAATCTTTCTGGCAAACCGCATGATATCCTCATCAGATGCCATGCCGCTTTCAATCAGCTCCGAATACCCGGAGATCGAAGTGAGCGGCGTTTTTAACTCATGGGAAACATTAGCGGTAAACTCCTGCCGCATTCCGGCGTTTTTCAGAATATCCTCATGCTGCTTCTTTATCTTCGCCACAAACGGAGCCAACTCCTCATAGGTCTCCAGTTCTTCCAGACGATCCACGTTCTTGGCGACTTTTTCTATCGGTTCAAGCAGTATTTTCGTCAAAACATGGGCAATGACCGTGCATAGGAGGATAATAAGCACAATGAAAGCAATAATTGCAGGCAAAGCCCCCGCAAATATGCTCCATATGCTGTCGGCTTCCTTCGCTACCCGGATTATGTTGCCGTCCTCTGTCATAATCGCATAATAAAAAGTGCTCTTTCCCATAGTGGAAGATCTTCTGATCGCTTGTCCTTCTCCTTCGGCCAAGGTCCGAATAATCTCCGGTCGATTCGCATGATTGTCCATTTTTTCTGCATCCGCATCGCTCTCATATAGTACATCACCGTTCCTATCCACTACAGTGATTCTCACTTTGTCCATTCTGGAATCATATTTTTTTTCTATCAGATCCGACAGTGCTTCCGTATCCTCCAGAAGATGCGCATAGGTCTTCAAGTCCTCCAATATCTGCTTCCTGAACAGATTATAGCAAATGACGGAAACGAGAATCATCGTAGAGAAAATAGCGATTATCGCAATTAACATCAATTGAAAATTAATTTTCTTTTTCATATTTTTCTCACAAATAGCTTACATCCTTATGTTGTAAACATATATCCTACATTTCGCACGGTCTTTATCATGCTTCCGGCTTCTTTTAATTTCTGTCTAAGCGTCTTGATATGCATATCCAAGGTTCTGGATTCCCCCTCGAAATCCGTTCCCCATATTTTTTCCAGTATCAAATCTCTGGGCGTAACGATGCCGGCATTATTCATTAAAAGCTTCAATAATTCGTACTCTTTATAAGTAAGTTCGCAAGGAACACCATCGGTCGTCACCAAATGCTTCTCTTCATCCAAGCAGACCTTTCCTATATACAAGACCTTCTCCTCATTCTTACTACTTCTCCTAAGCAGCGCTTTTACTCTGGATATAAGCTCCATCACGCCAAAAGGCTTTGCCATATAATCATCCGCACCTATATCCAATCCTTTTACCTTATCTATCTCCGAGGTCTTCGCCGTTACGAGAATAATCGGAATATCCTTTGTCTCTATTCCGACACGCAGCTTTTTCACGATTTCCAGACCATCTTCATCGGGCAACATAATATCGAGCAAAATTACATCCGGCTTTTTTTGCTCCATCTCCTCATAAAATTCTCTCGCACACTCGAAGTCTCTGATCTCATATCCCGTATTCTTCAGCGCAAATACTTCGATTTCTCTTATGTTCTTATCATCTTCCACCACATAAATAAGCGCCATCTCAACCACCTACTCTATCAGTTTAAATTTTATGCTTTCCAGGCCCGCGCATAATCCTTTAATGACTATTATATTTATTTTACAATACCCTTATAAAATAAAAAACCTTTTTATGTAAAATATATGTAATGTTTCCCGATATTTAAAGGGCAAAAAACTCTTTGCCCAAAGATTTATTACAAAAGTCTGACATCTCCTATTTCCCCGGTTTCCTGAAACAGCTCCCACTCCGCGATATTTACTGCATGGTCGCCGATTTTCTCCAAGTATTTGGCAATCATTAGCACATCGATACATTCATCCGCGTTCTTTGTCTCCTTTTTCAGGTATACGATCAAATCATGCTTTACTTTATTAAACAGATCATCCACTATATCATCGCTATCGATAACAGCTTTGGCCGCATTTTCATTCCTGCCAACAAAAGCCTCTACCGCCGCACGCGTCATTTCCTTCGCCGCTTTTACCATCGGGTCAAGATGCCCCGAATAGGAAGAAAGCGGATTCATATTCAGCCGCAGCAAGAGCTCTGCGATATCGGAGATATGATCTCCCACTCTCTCAATATCCGTAACTACTTTCAAGCTCGCCGTAATCGTTCTGAGGTCACGCGCCACAGGCTGTTGCTTCGCAATGAGCGACAAGCATCTGGATTCGATATTTCTCTCCATTTCGTTTACCGCGCGGTCGCTTTTTAGAATTCTACATACTTCTTCTCTATTACCTGTTTCCAAAGCCTGAAACAGCTCCTCATATGTAGCTTCTACCCGAAGCCCCATGGTTTCTACGTTATCTTTTAACTCTTTCAGTTCATGTTCAAATACTGTTCTGGGTGACATATACTATCCTCTCCTCTTTTTTCTCAGCTCTAACAAAATCAGCCAAACCTTCCCGTAATGTAATCTTCTGTCCGCTTATCCGACGGTCTCGAAAAAATATTATCCGTAGTATCGAATTCCACTACTTCGCCTACAAGGAAAAATGCCGTATAGTCCGATACTCTGGCGGCCTGCTGCATATTGTGGGTAACTACAACTACCGTGTATTTCTTTTTCAACTCTTCCATCAATTCTTCTACCTTCAGTGTAGAAATGGGGTCAAGCGCGGAGGTCGGCTCATCCATCAGCAGCACTTCCGGCTCTACGGCAAGTGCCCGCGCAATACATAGCCTCTGCTGTTGCCCGCCGGATAGTCCCAATGCCGACTTTTTCAAGCGGTCTTTTACCTCATCGAAGATTGCCGCTCCACGCAGGCTTTTTTCTACTATTTCATCCAATTTCGCTTTATTCTTAATTCCATGCACTTTCGGACCATAAGCAACATTGTCGTAAATACTCATCGGGAAAGGATTAGGCTGCTGAAATACCATACCGACTTTTTTACGCAGCAAAGTCATATCTACCTTCGGATCATAAATATTTTCTCCATCCAAGGTTACGGTTCCTTCAATGCGTACATTATCTATCAAATCGTTCATTCTGTTCAGGCTTTTTAAAAATGTGGATTTTCCGCAGCCGGATGGTCCTATAAAGGCTGTTACCGCATTCGCTTTGATATCCATGTCTACATCCTTCAAAGCATGGTTATTGCCATAATATAAGTTCAATTTCCTTGTGCTGATTTTACTATTCTCCATGCATTTTCCCATTCTGTCTCCCTTTTTCCTTCCTGTTATTCATTTTTATCTGTCGCGTTCTAATTAACGGTATTTACATCGAATTTTCTCGCCAGATACTTGGTCAGAAAATTAATTCCAAGCACAATAATCAGAAGCACTGCCGCAATGCCAAAGGCCACGTCATATTGTGCCTTAGACATGCTCAAAAACAATTGAATCGTCAGTGTACCGCCGGACTGCATAATCTTATCAAACAGCCCCATGCCGGCTTTCGGTAATAGATACCCGCTTCCCGCGGTAAAAAGCAATGCCGCGGACTCTCCTACGATTCTGCCGATTGCCAGAATAACACCCGTAATAATTCCCGGCATTGCGGAGGGCAGTAAAATTGTTCTTATCATATACCATTTGGCTGCCCCCATCGCCAGAGCACCGCTCCTATAGCTGTCAGGCACCGTTTTCAACGCCTCCTGTGTATTTCTCGTAATCAGAGGAAGAATCATAAGGGTAAGAGTAAGAGCACCCGTTAGGATGGAGTATCCCAGTCCCAAAGCGTTTCCAAAAAACACCATACCAAACAGACCGAATATGATGGAAGGAATTCCTGAAAGAGTTTCCGTCGTAAACTCTATGGCTTTTACCAAGCGTCCCGGCCTTGCATATTCATTAAGATAAATCGCGGAACCAATTCCAAGCGGTGTCCCAATTACTAAAGTGATTACAATAATATATAAAGTATTCACAATATTGCCAGCTATACCGACCGTCCCTTTTAAACTGCTCGTTACGGATGTCAAAAAGCTCCAATTAATCGCCCTTATTCCTTTGAAGAAAACATATCCGATAATTCCGATCAAAAGAAGCACCGAGAAAACCGCAGAAATATAAATTAGTATGCGCAGAATTTTATCTGAAATTCTTTTTCTCTTATTTGTAAGGCTATTCATGGTTTTTATCTCCCTTTTTTAAGATTCGCGTAAGAGTTACGTTAATCAGCATTATGAAAATAAACAGCACCAAGCCTATCGTAAACAGTACCTGCCTATGTATATCTGCCGCATATCCCATCTCGCTTACGATTGCCGTCGTAAGAAATCGTACCGAATTGAACGGAAGCGGTATGTTTACTGAGCTCCCCGATACAAGACTTATTGCCATCGCTTCGCCGATAGCTCTGCCTACACCAAGTACAATTGCCGTAATGATTCCGGACTTTGACGCAGGCAGTATTACCTTGAAAATGGTCTGTATCTGGGACGCTCCTACCGCAAGCGATGCTGCCTTCAAGTAATCCGGAACGGCTTTAATCGCAGATTCACTTATGTTAATTACCGTGGGAAGAATCATAATGGCCAGCACGATTACCGCCGATATCAGATTGGCGCCTCCCGTAAACTGATGCGTATCCGACCCCGCAAATATTTTCAGTTCCAGTTTATACATGAACGGATTCAATATCATCAAACCCAAGAGTCCATATATTACGGATGGAATACCCGCCAGCAATTCCACCGCAGGTTTTACGACTGCCACCACCTTCCCCGGAGCTATCTCCGCCAGAAAAATTGCCGTAAATACCCCTATCGGAACTCCAATAAGAACAGCCAATGCCGTACCAGCAATAGAAGTAAGAATAATATATAGAATGCCGAAAGAAGCCTCCGCTGCCGTCGGCTTCCAAACGGTTCCGAATAAAATATCTGTAAGCCCTACCTTAAATAATGCGGGCGTACCGTTGAAAATCATATATGCGGTAATCGAAGTAACCGCCAATACTGCCATAAAAGCGCAAATCATAAAAACAATCTGCGCTGTGTTTTCCACCGTTGATTTATTTGTATTATTTCCTATTATTGTGAAGGATTTCTGATTGCTCATAACTTCTCCCTATTTATTTAATACGGCTTCCCGATATTTCCGATCCGTATTCCATTCACCGAATCACGGGTACGAGGCAACCCCCGTACCCTTGATATAAGTAATCTTTTATTTTGGTTATATAACTAGTACGGTAAGATAAGACCTGCACCGGCAATTACTTCTTTACCTTCATCGGAACCCAAGAAATCGAACAACGCCTGTACCAACTCATTTTGATCCGATATTTCTCCCTTTGTAGCCATCACAAAAGGTCTGCTCAATAAGTATTGGCCCGCTTTAATATTTTCTGCAGTAGCCGCTACATCGTCGAGTGCAAGCGCGATTACCGTGTCATCCAGAACATCGAGAGATACATATCCAATCGCTCCGGGTGTCGAGGCAACCTTTGCCATTACGGCTCCCGTGCTGTCAAGCTCGCTGGCATATGCACACGCATCTTCAATACCGAGAAGTTCTTCGAAGGCTCCTCTGGTACCCGAACCTGCTTCGCGTCCTACTACTACAATCGGTGCATCAGTTCCGCCCACTTCGCTCCATTTTTTTGTCTCGCCTTTATAAATACTGATAAGCTGATCCTTTGAAAGACCCGATACCGCATTGGCTGGATCTACTACTACTGCAATACCATCAATAGCGACTATGTTCTCAACTACACCGGCTTCTTTCTCACTGTCCTTCAACGCCCTGGAGGAATTCCCTATGTCCACGCTACCTGCTGTAACTGCCTCAATTCCCGCGGATGAACCTGTAAATTCAGGAGTTACCGTTACATTGGGGTATTTCACCATAAAGCTTTCCGCTACCGCATTTGCGAGCTTCTCCATAGAGGTACTTCCGGACATGGAAATGGTTCCGCTCAAATCTGCGTTTTCTTCTGCAGGAGCTGCCGCCTCTGTCTGCGCTTCCTCTACCGGTGCTACTTCTGTCCGGGCATCCGCTTCCTGTACAGTGGACTCTATTGCCTGACTTCCGCAAGCTGCGAGAGAAGCTACCGTTAAAATTGTCGCACCAGCAAGGGCAAACGTTTTTAATGCTCTGTTTTTCATTTTTTCATTCTCCTCTTGATTTTATATACATTTTACAGTTACTGCCATTTATCTTCCCTAAATGGCTTGTGAGGTCATTTCCGGCTTACAATTGCCTTTCCTCATGTCTGTAATAGAAGTGTAGCATACAAAAAAAATGCCAAATATCATACTTTGGTAATTTGTATGTAAGATTTTTGTAAAATTTTTATATCTAATAAAATTATCTGTTATATTATTTTGATACCGATATAACAAAAAAGCTCAGGATTTCATGTCAGAATGAACATGCTCCTAAGCTTTTAATTATCTCCTTATTCTCTTTTTATTCCTGTATGTTTGACTTTGGATCATATATGTTTTTCGCACCACACATCCAAAATACAGTT
Source organism: Clostridiales bacterium (assembly GCA_012520655.1). GTDB lineage: Bacteria > Bacillota > Clostridia > Lachnospirales > Lachnospiraceae > Kineothrix. The sequence goes on from JAAYNW010000066.1 coordinate 56,168, forward strand.
TTCACAATGGCATCTTCTTGCTGTACATACACTCCTGCCATGATATATTAATTGAAAATTGATACGGTTCCAATGCTCTTTGGGAAGAGCTTGCATTAATTCCTGTTCCACTTGAACCGGATTCTTCCTTGCAGCCCAGCCTATCCTCTTAGCAATGCGGAATACATGCGTATCTACCGTCACTCCCGGTATTCCATAAGCATCCGCCAGAAACAAAGTCGCTGTTTTTCTCCCGACTCCGGCCAAGAAAGTAAGTTCTTCCAGCGTCACAGGCACTTTACCATCATATTGTTCGAATATCTACTTGCAGCACTTTTGCATGTTTCTGGCTTTTACCTTATAAAGCTGCTCAATGTCTTAGCACCGCCGGTCGGTACGGAAAGCCTATATATTCCTTCCTGTTTCTTGGCAAACAAACGACAATCTTCTGCAATCCTTGTTCTTAGAAGTGAAATCTTATCCGTACCATGGAATTTTTTCAGATAGTCCTCTAAATTGCATGTAACCTTCTCCCAACTATCTCTTTTGTCTTTTTCAAATACATTTTCTGCTCTTCCATTGCAAAACTTTGCCGTATTTAATCTATCGGCATCAATCAATACGGAAAGCAGCGTTCTTTCCAGAACGGAATGAAAATAGGTTATCAACACTGCTTTTCTTTTTATCTTTTCTCGTCCTTCAGGTACCACCGAAACAATACGATCAGATAATTCTTCTATCTTATTCTGAAACTGCTTTACTTCCTCTACCGACGCAATAAACAGCTTATCCAGATAGCTTTCTGAAATAGTGCTTTTACCTAAGTTAAAAAGGACCTCCTCATAATCTATATCCTGTATATTTTCTGTTCTTTCTATAAAAACAGGTTTTCCATCCGGTGCAACACAATCAATCAGCCCGTGATGAGAAAAAATTGCCATAGAAATAAGTTGGGCCGTTAACCTCTCTATCCTTTCACCTTTATAATAACGTCTATAAATGTAAACTGCTCCCGCCGAACTATGATTGACGCTTCCCCGATAAGCTCCTTTTTTACCGGAGACCGCTGCTCTTAAATAATCCTCAAACCTTTTTCTCCATTTTCCCAAATCATGTAAAAGTGCCGTAAGGTATGCAAGATGCCCTATATGTAATTCAGATCCGATTATTTCAGCCAGTCTTGCAGTTTCCTCCAGATGCTCCAATACCGCTTGTTCTTTTCCTGTTTTTTTATCAATGTGGGCAATCATATAATACCTCTCTGCAACGTAGGAAAATAATAAATAGCAAATTACCAATATATGGATATTATATTGTATTTCGACATATTGTACAATATATTCTCATTTTTTTATCACTTTATAAATATATTGCTATTCAGATTGTTCATCAGAATATCATATTATTTATGGTCGCAATGCTTATAGTTATAATATTTATATAAAAAGAAAAGGATTGCATTATTTACAATCCCTTAAAGCTACTATCCTTCAAAAAATTCAGCAACAACCTCCACCACCGGAAGCACTTCTACAAAACGATGGTTCCATATTCTTTCCTCATAATACTTTGTCAAATCTTCTCCCAAACAAAAGTCATTATCAAAGGTTGTTACCGTTCCTCGGGGGATAATTACCTCATATCCATGTTCAAAAGCGGCCTTGCAGGTAGCGTCAATGCAATACTCCGTCTGCAGCCCTGCCAATACAAGCTTCCCATCCTTGGGAACTCTTCTCCAGTTCGTCACCTGCACCACCGTCTTTAAAGTATGGTCTCCATACCGATTTTCTGTGGTTTCAGGCCGCATTTCTCATAGAATCTCATTGCCGATTCGTTACAACTCCATACGTTCAATGTAACGTTGTAGCATCCCTCTTCTCTTGCGAACTCGATTACCGCGTTATAAAGACGCTTCCCCACATGACGCCCCCTAACGTCCTCATCCACGCAAAGATCATCGATATACAGCGTCTTTATATCTGTAAGAATATTATCATCAATATGCTGCTGCAATACGCAGAAAGCATATCCCATCAAATATTCATTCTCGTCCACCGCTACAAGTATCGGTTTGCCTTCGTCACGAATAATTCCCTTGATTTCCTCGTCCGTGTATTTTCTGCTGTTACTCTTAAATAAATCCGGACGTCCCCTGTGATGTACTGCAGCCACCTGCAACAGAAGACTTTTAATACCCTCTATATCTTTTTCCTCTGCTTTTCTTATCGTCATCGTTTCTCTCCTTTCAGGAAAGCTGACGAAAATCCATCAGCTGCTTTTCAATTCCTCTGTCTCTGAAAAGAGGTTCAACAAACAACAGTTTTGCTTCCGCACAATACATCCCCACAACTCTCGTCGCACACTTTCCCACAAAGAAACTAAGCTCGCCTCGTTCGATTTTGCTTATCAGTTCATCCTGTCTGTCATCGGTTAATAAGTCCATCTCTCTTTCGGCCATGTACCCATTATAAAGCTTTAAAATCTGACAATAATCCTCTTCTTTTAATTCTTCACATACGACCTCTTCCGTAGCTTCCTGCATTAACATATATAAAGCACTTCCGTTTTCGTCATATCCGTTATATCTAAAGCCCAAAGACATCCAGAATCTTCGATTTCTTTCATTGGATAGATTAAGCTCAAAGTACTTCGCACCACGCACTTCCTTCCGGAGACGATCAAAACAGGCTTTTCCATATCCTGCGGTTCTATACTCCGGATAAATGCAAAAATCCAAGATAAAACATTTCCCGTCTTCTGAAGTATAAACACAATAGGAGCAAAAGCCAATTTGCACTTCCCCTTTATAAAAAAATATCATATGTGCCGGGTCGGTTTCCCTATTGCATATAGATATTAACGTATTCCTGTATTTCTCTGAGAGAAAATATTCTTTATCCTCCTGCGTAAGCAGACTACCAATCGATGAATTAGGGAAAATATCTCGTATTAAATATTCTTCATGCTTCTTCCAGTAAGCATCCCTGCACGCTTCTTCTATTGTAATCTCTTCTAAATCCAATATTTACCCTCCAGACTACTTTTTGATTCTTTTTATTCTTTCCTATGCTTATCACCATATCTTATTATGATTTTATATCAAGTAATTGAGAATTACAAGACTTCCTTCAAGCCTTCCGCCGTGCTCCGAAAGTCGATTCCGAATTCTCTTATCTTTTTTATATCCATCCGGAGGTTTCTGTGTTTATCCGCAAACGACTCTCTGTTTTCTACTACGTTTATCCCCGAAATATTCTTCAGCTTTAGAATATGCCTGACCACATCGCAGGTACAAAGGTCATTTTCGCTTCCAAAATTATATATTCCGGGAGGAATGCTAAATGCTTTTTCCATATTAGCAGCAACCTCCCAAACATTGGTAATACTTCTGAAGTCAAATACCGGGTATCTGACTTCCTTCCCTTCCTGTACTGCTTGTAACACATTTGTTACCAAATTGCCATGTTCTATTCCTATCCTCGTTTCCTTATCATACATCCAACTAAGTCGCAAGATTACGCTGTCTTCATTAAACTCCAGACATTTTCTCTCCGCCTGAAGCTTCTGCTTACCGTAGACATGCGGCGGACACAGACTTTCTTCTTCCGAATGCGGGTTAGTCCCTGTATGTCCTAAATAGACCTGATCCGAGCTGCAGAACATCAATTTTGCTCCGAATTTGCCGCACGCCTTAGCTATGTTCTCCGTTCCCAACACATTTACCTTATGTGACAGCTCCGGCTCCTTTTCGCAAGTGCCTATATCAGACACCGCTCCGCAATGGATTATAATATCCGGACTAATTTCTCTTACTTTTTTTTCGACTTCGTTACCATCTGTAAAATCCATCTGCCCGCGAGTCAGTCCCATAACCTCATGTTTTTTTAGTGCTATACACAGCCTTGATGCCAGAAAGCCGTTAGCTCCGGTTAGCAATATCCTCATTTTTATAACCATGCTCCTTTCAACCCTATCCGCCTTTAGTCGATTACATTGTAGCAGCCCGGGTAATATTCATAAATCACTTTATCTTAATTACGCGCATTTCATAAGGATGCAGAACGGACTCACTTCTATTTTCATAGTTGTAAAAATAAATTTCCTTCCCGCTATACCGACTCCAGTCAAATGCTACTTCCTCTTTTGTAAAATTGCAGATGACATCAAAAGCTTCTTTTGCAAGTTCTCTGCGGTAAGCAAATACGGTCTCCAGTTCAGAATAAAGCTCCTTATAACCTCCGTAAATAGCCGTTTCATTTCCGGATTTGAATGCTATCAGCTTCTGATAGAAATACCAGATTGAATTAGTATCCGCCAATGCCTTTGCTACGTTAATCTCGTGATAACTCTCATTAACCGACAGCCATGGAGTCACGTCCGAGAATCCGGCATTTATGCTATCTTCCCATTGCATAGGAGTTCTGGCATTATCTCTTCCTTTCTTTAGTATAGCCTCCCACGCCTTTTCTTTTAATCCTGCTTTTTCGGCTTCTTCATAATACCTGAGGCTCTCAATATCACGCAGTTCATTGATCGAGGTAAATGGCGCATTCGTCATTCCTATTTCTTCCCCCTGATAAACAAAAGAGGTTCCTTTTAACAAATGCATTGCTGCGGCGAGCATCTTTGCCGCCCGCACTCTCTCCTCTTCCGTATCCGGTGACACGAATCTGGAAAGCGGTCTCGGCTGGTCATGATTTGACCAAAACAAACTTCCCCAGCCTTCCTTTGTCGCTTCCTGCCAACGACTGATAATACGTTTGAAATCCGCAAGCGTGTATGGAACAATCTCCCATTTCCCGCTTCTCCCACTATCTATATCCATAAGCTCAAACTGGAAAATCATATCCAGTTCACGGACTTCTTTATTTATCAGCTGCCTGCAGATTTCCGGTGTTACAAAGGGAGTCTCTCCCACACACATGCTGTCTCTGCCTTCAAAACAAGCCGCCCGCATTTCTTTAAGGTAATCATGAAGTTTCGGCTGATTAGCAAAATGCTCCGGGCAGAAGGTGTATCCGGAGACCGTCTTTTCTCCTGTTCCATCGGGGAGCCCCGGTTTCTTGGCTATCAGATTAATGACATCCATGCGGAAGCCATCCACACCTTTATCAAGCCACCAATTAATCATGTTATATATTTCTTCACGAAGCTTTCTGTTCTCCCAATTTAAATCAGGCTGTTTTTCCGAGAATAGATGCAGATAATATTCATCTGTGGTTTCATCATATTTCCATGCGGAGGGTGTAAAAAATGATCCCCAGTTATTTGGTTCTTTGCCGTTTGCCCCTTTGCGCCAAATATAATAATCGCGATACGGATTGTCCTTATCTTTACGCGACATTGCAAACCATGAATTCACGTCGGATGAATGGTTCACTACCAAATCCATAATGATGCGGATACCACGGTTGTGTGCTTCCCTAAGAAGCACATCAAAATCTTCCATTGTACCGAATTCTCTCATTATCTGCTGATAGTTGCTGATATCATAACCCATGTCAGCATTCGGAGATTCATATATAGGATTGAGCCAGACAGCACCGACCCCCAGCGCCTTCAAATAATCAAGCTTTCCTATTATTCCGTTTAAATCACCGATTCCATCGTGATTGCTATCCATAAAGCTTCTTGGATACAGTTGATAAATAACACATTCTTTCCACCATTTTCGTTCCATAACCTTATACATAAGCAACGGATTCACGCTCTACAATTGTGATGGGAACCACATACTCCTCAGGCTCCGTAACTTTTTCATCCATTGTACAGCAGAGCATCTCCACTGCTTTTTTTCCCTTCTCAAATATATCCTGTCCGATTGTTGTAAGACCCGGCGTACAATAGTTTGCAATATCAAGATTATCAAAGCCGATAATAGACATCTGCTGCGGAATCTTAATCTGCATTACATTCAGTTCCTTAATAGCGCCCATGGCAATCACATCCGCCGTACAGAAGATTGCTGTGCAATCTGTCCCGGTCACAATTCTTCTCACCATCTTCCTGGCACTTTCAAAATCAACGTTCGCATGAAAAAGATATGAGGGGTTGACAAGCAATTTGCTTTCTTCCAAAGCTCTTTTATAACCTTCATACCGCTTTGCACTGACACCCCCTACCTTTAATTTACCTGATAAAAAAGCAATCTTTTTGTGTCCATGCTCCAACAGATATCTCGTTGCCGTGTATCCGCCATAGATATCATCCAGCTTCACTTCCTTATAGGCATGATTGTCCATATAGGAGTCTACCAATACTACCGGTATATTAGTTTCATTTAAACCTTCGTAGAAATCCTCGGAATACGCACCGATAACAATAATTCCATCGAGGTTTCTCTGCTGTGCCAAATGAAAATATGTCTCGTCTGCGTTTGTCCCGGACACAATTACGTGATAACCCCTTATTCTGGCATTATATTCAATACTGGACAATATTTCACTATAGAATGGATTCTGGAATACCATCATACTGCCCGGCTCTGTTTGTGGAATAACGACTCCTATCAGGCTGCTTTTGTTGCTCGCAAGACTGCTTGCGGATATATTTTTCACATATCCCAGTTTCTTGATCGCATCCTTTACTTGTTGTACTGTTTCCGGCGGTAGTACCTTTTTTCCGCTCATCGCGTAAGATACTGTTGCAATTGACAATCCCGTTTCTGCCGCAACATCTTTAATCGTTATTTTTCTCATTCCAGCCACTGCCCCATCTACTTATTTCCTGTGAAGATTCTCATCATCTTCGAAATTCATTATACACAGATTTGTATTATTTTTCACGTCATTTCCTACCTTCTGCCCGATTTTCTCATTTGGACCGAGATTCAAAGTGATTGCAGCGTTCCCGCGAACGAAAAGCATTATTTTCCCAAACGGAACATCCTGATAAATCTCTCTTCCGCCTTCGATTCTGCTGCCGTCCCAGAAATCATACCATATGCCCTCCGGCAAATATACACTTCTCCCTACAGCGCCTTCCTCTACAACCGGAGTTACCAGAAGACTGCCGTCCTGATTGGTTCCGACCAGCTTTTCTTCAACCGCATAGGTGCAGTCATTATCATGCTGCTCATATTCCTGACCGGGAGCGAGTTCCTTGAGCGCCGGTATCTGCCAGAGAACCAGCTTCATTCCTTTTTCGTGAATTGTCCGAATCATTTTGTCCGGTGACGGCCAAGGCTCAGCAAATTGAATATTCTCCTGCGTAAGATACTCCGCCCCGTCCACCGGTTTGTAGCGCGCCCCATTCCATAAGTAAAATGCCGCTTCATCGCTCCATGCTTCAATTACGATTAATCAGTACCTCCAATACTTTTTTGTGAAACGTTTAACCATTCAGCAAAAACAAAAGAAAGTAAACAGTGCTACTTTCTAATGTTTTTAGCGAAACGCTTCACTATCTTAAGTATAACTTCTTTTGAGCAAATGTCAATCTGCAAAACTATCCAATACTTTTATTTCTTTCTTGTCTTTTTTACACAAAAATATATTTAATTCTCATTCATCTTCGCTAACTTCGCCGCCTGATCCGCAGCAATTAAGCTGTCCAGCAACTCGTCGATATCTCCGTTCATAATGTCATCGATCTTATACAGCGTCAGCTTAATTCTATGGTCCGTCACCCTTCCTTGAGGGAAGTTGTAAGTCCGGATTTTCTCCGAACGGTCGCCGGTACCGATTTGACTTCTTCTGAGCTCCGCCTCCGCATCGTGCTGCTTCTGCTGTTCGATATCATATAATTTCGCGCGGAGAAGGGCAAAGGCTTTCGCTTTATTCTGAAGCTGAGATTTCTCTGTCTGGCTGTATACGACAATTCCTGTAGGATAATGAGTCAGACGTACCGCAGAGTCCGTCGTGTTGACACACTGTCCTCCGTTTCCGGAAGCACGCATAACATCTATACGTATATCCTTATCCTCAATTACCACATCCACATCTTCCACTTCCGGCATTACCGCCACGGTTATCGTAGAGGTATGTATTCGTCCGCCGGATTCCGTCTCCGGAACACGCTGTACGCGATGAACTCCGCTTTCATACTTCAGCTTGGAATAAGCGCCGCTTCCGGATATCATGAAGTTTACTTCCTTCATGCCGCCTATTCCTATTTCATCCACATTCATCGTCTCCACTTTCCAGCGCTGACGCTCCGCATAGTGGACATACAACCGGTACATCTCTGCGGCGAACAATGCTGCTTCATCACCGCCGGCACCCGCTCTTATTTCTACGATAACGTTTTTATCATCGTTAGGGTCTTTGGGGAGCAACAGAATCTTCAGCTTTTCTTCCAATTCTTCCACACGCTTCTTGGAGGCATTCAACTCTTCCTTTAACATCTCCCGCATATCTTCGTCGGATTCTTCCTCCAGCATGCTCAAACTGTCTTCAATATCCTGCTTGCATTTCTTATACTCTTTATATGTTTCCACCAAGGGTGTCAAATCGCTCTGTTCCTTCATCAGTGCACGAAAACGTTCCTGATTATTTGCTACGGTCGGCTCACCCAGCTCTCCCATAATTTCCTCGAACCGAACGAGTAAATCTTCTAATCTGTCAAACATTTTTACACCTTTCTACCGCTTTCGCGGACACTTTATTGTTAATATATCCATACACGACCCTGTCAAGTCCGGCAAAATCCTTTACAACCGTAACTCCGTTGTAGTCTGCTTTTTTCATCTTTTCCGTTACCGCTTCGGCCTGGTCATATCCGATTTCAAAGAAAAGATAACCGCCGCCGTTTAAATACTCCGGCGCCGTTTCAATAATTCTATCATAAAAGAAAAGTCCGTCTTCTCTGCCGTCCAATGCCTGAATCGGTTCATATTCTTTTACTTCCTCCATCAAACCGGGAATTGCTCCTGTAGGAATATAGGGAGGATTCGACACAATAATGTCATATCTTCCCTCCACGCCTTCAAACAAATCGCTCCTTACAAAGCTTACACCGGGTATTTGCAAATTTAAGGCATTTTCCTTTGCCACCTCAATCGCTTCCCCGGAAATGTCAATCCCAATCCCCTTACATCCGTTGGAATAGTGCATGAGGCTTAAAAGAATGCAACCGGAACCGGTACACATATCAAGTATACTCATACCGTCATGGAGATTGCGCATTACTTCTTCAACCAGCACTTCCGTATCCTGCCTGGGAATGAGGACATGCTCGTTCACTTTAAAAGTAAGCCCCATGAACTCTTGCTCTCCCGTAATATGCTGCAACGGCTCATGTATCTTTCTGCGCGCAATATGATTTACATAAGTACCCCATTCTTCTTCCGACACTTCTCTATCGCCATGTACCAGCAAATCATTTCTATTAGTATGGCAAACAAATTCCAGCAAAAGTCTGGCATCCAAAGAAGCTTCCACAATCTGTGCTTCTGTAAGAAGCCTTACCCCGAAATCATACACTTCTTTATATTTCATCGATTTAATATTCACTCCGCTTTCTCACTTATCGGGCGTATACAAGTCAATATGCTTCCTGACCATCCATATCCGGCTGTTCGGAATCAACATCCTCCTCATGGCCATCTTCAAGCCATGAATCATCCACCTCATATCCGAAAGTCTCTTTTAAATATGCTTTCCAGTCAAAAATTGCTTCTACCGACGCAATGGCAACCTCTATCATAGCTTCATCCGGTTCTTTCGTCGTAAGACGCTGTAACCACATACCGGGAAGCGAAAGTATCTTTACAAATATATTATCACTTCTTCCCGCAAGGCGAATGAGCTCATAAGATATACCCGCAATGACAGGAATTAATAAAACACGAAGCACTACTCGAAGTAGCGGACTATCCACTCTGATAAAGAAGAATACGATAATGCTCACAAAAATTACAAAAAACATAAAACTGGTACCGCATCTTTTATGAAGCCTGGAACTCCTCATCGCATTGTGCACGGTAAGAGGACGCCCTTTTTCGATGCAGTTAATACATTTATGCTCAGCACCGTGGTATTGGTATAATCTCTTAATATCTTTCATCATGGTGATTGCCACTATATATCCTATAAATATGAGAATACGTACAATACCTTCGATAATTGCCATCACGGATACATTTCTTATATACTCTTCAAATAAAGAAGTTATATAATAAGGCAGAACCATAAAAATAGCAATTGCCAAAATAATAGAAAACAGGGTAACCATTCCCAGCATGATACTTTCTGCTTTATTTTTAAATATTTTATGGAAGACCTTATCCGTCGCCGTTTCCTTGGCTTCTTCATCCTCATAAAAGGATACGGAATGGTTGATCGTCTTCATTCCCAATATCATGGAATCTAAAAAGTTGAAAACACCGCGGATAAACGGAATCTCTTTCAATTTGCTTCCATGGATCACTCCTTGATAAATATCAACTTCCACGTCAATTTCACCGTCCGGCTTACGTACGGCAACCGCATATTGCTCTTTATTCTTCATCATAACGCCTTCCAGTACCGCCTGACCTCCGACACCGGAATAACGACCGCATTTGCTTTTTTTCATATGGTTTTACCTCATGCATCCACACTTATACTACAGTTACGCTACTTCACCTGTTACAATAAAGTATTTAAATAAGGTTGAGATATCGATACCTCAACCTTTTTCAATGCATAGCTATTTACGGAAAACTTATTTGCCTTCGACACCGTATTTCTTGTTGAACTTATCAATACGTCCATCAGCTCTTGCAGATTTCTGCTGACCTGTATAGAATGAATGGCATTTCGCACAAACTTCAACGTGAATCTCCGGTTTCGTTGAACCGGTAACAAATGTATTACCACAGTTACAAGTTACGGTTGCCTGGTAATAATTAGGATGGATTCCTTCTTTCATCTCTTTCACCTCTCTATAATAAAATCGCTTTGTTCTCATCCACTTGCTTTTTAAGCATTTACTGCGGGGTTCAACCCGAACAGCTCTCTAATTGTAACACAGCTTATCTACTGTTGCAAGTATTTTTCCTGAAAACATCTATTTTATTAAAAAAACTTAATCTTTTTGACCATCTGAACAAACTCCGTATTGTTTCTCGTTTTTGCAAACATGTCCAGAATCTTATCGACGGCTTCTTCCGGTTTCAGACTGTTCAGCGCCTTGCGCATAATATTGATTGCCTCCTGCTCCTCCACAGATAAAAGCAGATCTTCGCGCCGGGTTCCTGACTTCGGAATATCGATAGCCGGAAAAACCCTTCTCTCAGACAGCTTCCGGTCAAGCACCATTTCCATATTGCCGGTCCCCTTGAATTCTTCGTATACCACATCATCCATTTTGCTGCCGGTCTCAACAAGCGCCGTAGCGAGAATCGTCAAACTGCCGCCGCCTCTCATATTTCTCGCAGCACCGAAAAAGCGCTTCGGCATATGTAAGGCTGCCGGATCCAAACCGCCAGATAATGTTCTTCCACTGGGGGGAACGGTAAGATTGTATGCTCTTGTCAAACGTGTAATACTGTCGAGCAGTATCATAACATCTTTCTTGTGTTCCACCAGCCGCTTAGCTCTCTCAATTACCATTTCCGAGACCCTTTTATGGTGTTCCGGCAATTCATCAAACGTGGAATAAATAACTTCTACGTTAGGACCTTCAATCGCTTCCTTTATATCAGTCACCTCTTCCGGACGCTCGTCGATAAGAAGAATAATCAAATGCACCTCCGGAGAATTCCTCTTAACGGATTTGGCAACTTCCTTTAATAAGGTCGTTTTTCCCGCTTTCGGAGGCGATACAATCATACCCCTCTGTCCCTTACCCACCGGACTCATTAAATCCATAATACGCATCGCCACAGAAGCTCCTTGTGTCTCGAGGCGCATCCTCTCATCCGGAAAAATCGGGGTCATTTCTTCAAAATTGCATCTGCGCGCCGCTACATCGGGAGAATACCCATTGACACTTTTTACATATAATAACGCGCTGAACTTCTCGCTCTGTGTCTTTATCCTCGTGTTTCCTTCCAGAATATCCCCGGTTTTCAAGTTAAAACGTCTGATCTGGCTGGGCGCAACATAAACATCGTTTTCTCCCGGCAGATAATTCTCACAGCGAATAAATCCGTATCCATCCGGCATAACTTCCAAAATGCCGTGGGCTATAATACCGCTGTCTAAATCGGAGGGAAATTTTTCTTCTTCGGTCCGGCCTGTTCCTGCAGGCTTGTTTTCAACCGTTGCCTTATTCTCCGCTGTCTGTCTGTTCTCTGCGGTTAATTCACCGCCGTTTTTTCCCGATGTCGGCCTGTTTATAATGACTTTTTTAGGTGTGGATGATGCTTTTTCTTCCGAAGCTGCGGCAACACTTTTTTCTTTCTCATCCTCTAAAAGCATTGCTTCCACAACTTCTGCTTTTTTCATCGCAGTAACACCTTTAATCTTTCTAGCCTTGGCAATTTCTTTGAGTTCTGCCAGTGGCAATGATTCATACTTTTCTCTCATATACTCCTCCGTTTTGTTTCCTGAATAATATATACCAGTTTATCGTTAAAAAGCCCTGTAACTTTCTTTACAGACTCTTTTTATGCTTCTTAAAATTGTTCTTTTGTCTTGGGGGAATAAAGCTGATATGTTAATTGAATTGCTTATAAACACTATCTATTTTTAATATTATACAACAGCTTTTATAAAATAGAAAGCCTTTTTTTCATTTCCGCGCCTTGCAGACTTTCCTTAAATATTATATGATTATTCCAGTATGGAACGCATACATGTATATGCTCGTACTTAAGGGCATACATACATAAAACCTTTTAACATTAAATTAAAGTGAGGATAAATCATGACTACGAACGAAAAGGCACTGGAACTTCATAAACAATGGAACGGGAAATTGGAAACAGTCTCCAAATCCCCCGTCAAATCCCGCGAGGACCTTTCTCTCGCCTATACACCCGGCGTTGCGGAACCCTGCAAGGTGATTGCGCAGGATAAAGAAGCCGCCTATATTTATACGATGAAAGCCAACACTGTGGCCGTAGTATCCGACGGAAGCGCCGTGTTGGGGCTTGGCAATATCGGTCCTTATGCGGCTATGCCTGTTATGGAGGGCAAAGCTGTCCTTTTCAAAGAATTCGGCGGTGTGAACGCCGTGCCCATTTGCTTGGATACACAAGATACGGAGGAAATTATCAAAGCAGTTACTTATTTGGCACCCGGTTTCGGCGGCATTAATCTGGAAGATATAAGCGCTCCGCGTTGCTTCGAAATCGAAGAGCGTTTAAAGGAAATATTGGATATTCCTGTATTTCATGACGACCAGCACGGTACGGCAATCGTCGTCCTGGCCGGTATCATCAATGCACTGAAGGTAACGGGAAAGAAAAAAGAAGACTGCAAGGTGGTCGTAAACGGTGCGGGAAGCGCGGGAGTAGCTATCACAAAGCTGCTGCTCACCTACGGCTTTTCCAACATTATCATGTGCGATATGGTAGGCATTATCTCCAAACAGACAGAAGGCCTTAACTGGATGCAGCAGAAAATGTCAGAGATTACCAACCCCCACAACGAAGCCGGGACTCTCGCCGATGCGTTGAAGGGCGCTGATATTTTTGTAGGTGTATCCGCTCCCGGCATTGTAACCAAGGAAATGGTTTCTTCCATGAAAAAAGATTCGATTCTCTTCGCCATGGCCAACCCTGTTCCTGAAATTATGCCTGATTTGGCCAAAGAAGCCGGAGCCAGAGTGGTGGGAACAGGACGCAGCGACTTCCCCAACCAGATTAATAACGTAGTGGCTTTCCCGGGTATTTTTAAAGGTGCTCTGGAAGGAAGAGCTCCACAGATTACGGAAGAAATGAAACTTGCGGCAGCAAACGCTATTGCCGGCCTCGTTCCCGAAAACGAACTGAGTGAAGATAATATTATGCCCGAAGCCTTCAATCCTAAAGTGGCCGAAGTGGTTGCCGACGCAGTAAAATCCCATATTGTCCGCTAATCGGCAAGCATACGGATGCCTATTAAAACTATGTCTTATAATAAACTACAAGACCCTAAAAACAGCATTCCTCAAATATGGCACAGCAAGCGCTACTATTCTCTGGATGCCTATTTCAAGAATGCTTTTGGACAAAAGCTTAAAAAAATTGCAATCGATGCCGGCTTTACCTGCCCTAACAGAGACGGCTCGTTGGACACCCGAGGCTGCATCTTCTGCAGCGAAGGCGGAAGCGGCGAATTTGCCGTTCCTTTTTCCTCCATAGAAGCCGCCGGTTCGTATATCGCTTATTTTCAGTCATATACCGGCACCTATGCTCCGGTAGAGCGTTTGGAACGAATCTACAGACAGGCATTGGCCGATTGCAGCGTTCTCGGAATATCCATCGCCACGCGACCGGATTGTCTGCCGGAGGACGTACTCGTTTTGCTTCGCAAGCTAAAAGCTGATTATCCTCATAAATTCATATGGATAGAGCTTGGCCTGCAAACCATTCACGATCAAACCGCCCTCTACATCAGGCGCGGATATTCGCTGGACTGCTTTACCCGCGCCGTGGATGCGCTGCATTCTCTTCGTATTCCGGTTATTGTCCACGTCATATTGGGGCTTCCCGGAGAAAATGAACGCATGATGTTAGAAACTGTAGAGCATCTCAATACTCTTCCTGTTTTCGGCATTAAGCTCCAACTTCTTCACGTGCTGAGCGGAACCGATCTGGCAGTGGACTATAAAAACGGCGTATTCTCCGTCCTGACAATGGAAGAATATCTTCAAATACTTATAAAATGTATAGAACACCTTTCACCTAATACCGTTATTCACAGAGTAACCGGTGACGGACCGAAAAATTTGCTCATTGCTCCTTACTGGAGCGCTAACAAGCAAAAAGTTCTGAATGCTCTTCATCATCGAATGAAGCTTCAGAACTCCTATCAGGGAAAATATTGGAAAGGAAGTATTTCTTATGCAGCAGGAACCTCTGACACTTTATAAACTAATTATACTTTACATGCTTGACCGGGTAAACTTTCCTCTTACCATCGCGCAGGTCGGAGATTTTATTCTGGAAAAAGAATATACAAGCTTCCTTACCCTGCAGCAGGCAATTGCGGAGTTGACCGAATCAGGGCTTATCTCCGCACAATCCATAGGAAACAGAACTCATTTGCTGATTACCGAGGAGGGATTAAATACCCTCTCCTTTTTCGAAAACCGTATCAGCGAGACGATAAAAAAAGAAATTAACACTTTTTTTAAAGATAACGAGATGGAACTGCGCAACGAGGTATCCATTCTTGCCGATTACTATAAATCGACAAACGGAGATTATGACGCTCATTTGGTTGCAAAGGAGAAAAACCTGAAATTGGTTGACATAACTCTTTCCGTTCCTACAGAGGAATCCGCTGCAGCTATCTGTGACAACTGGCAGCGGAAAAATCAACAAATCTATCAATATCTTATTCAACAGCTATTTTAATCGTTTTGAAGCTACGGCCATTCGGAGATACCGATAATACTTTTGGCAAAACTCGTATAGATATCCGCACTCTCGGTATCCATATACTTGAATACATTATATGCGTATTTGTGTGAGCCGTCGGCATTATTTAACCCTAGGGAAAGCCCTTGTACCATCTCCTCCAGCGCATCTGTCTGTCTGGAAAAAAGAATAGAATCAATGTGTGGGTTGGACTCTGCAATCTCATAAGCATATACGATTGCTGCCGCCTGCATTTCTTCTCCCTGCAAAGAGGTATACCCCAACTCACTCAATATAACAGAACGTACTTCTCCTTCTTTTGTGAGAAAATCTTCCTGCTGCATATAGTCGGTCACCACATCGATATTGGCCATCGTTACCATCGGCGTATCCGGTGAATTCTTGACGTATTTGGAAGATTCCCATATCCGTACGGAAGTTAGAGGCACATTATAAGGATGCATGGCAAGCCCCCAATCAATGTTCCCTTCTTCTTTTATCTGCCTGTTGAATTCATCAAGAACATCTTTGGCATCATAATTTTTGGAACCGCTTATATCTCTATTCCATTGCTGATCCAACGATATGTATATATTGCATGCACCATTAATGCTTTTTATAGCATTGTAAAATATGCGGTATGCTTCGACATATTCCTTCACATAGTCTTGCAATACCACATACTCCATATAATTCCATTCTTTTCTCGCATTAATCTCATTTCCTATAATCCAGTTCGACACAAGCCCGCGTCCGTTGGCTGTTCCCGAATAACGTTCCGCAAGGAATGCACCGACTGCCGCAAGATATTCCGTACCGCTTTCATCCGTTCCGTTGAACGCATAATACGGAGCACCTCCTATCCCCGAACGCGCAAGCGGATGTATCATCTGCGGATAAGCGGAAGAAACGTCGTTTAATATGATTACGCTTATATCGATTCCTTTGTTCGTCAGTGTGCTGAATACCAAGTCATACTCCGACATAACCTGTCCGTTAAAGGCATAACCTTTTCCGTTATAGGCATAATTAATCGTCGGATAAACAGCATTCGTCGACTCTCCTAATATTCTGGAAACAGGAATATTATATGCCGCATGCTTCACTCCCAGATCATCCAGTTCCGCTGTGACGAGCTTACCGGGATCTATCAGCAGCCCCTTTTTGGAAGCAGGCTTATCTCCGTTGGATTTATACTTTGCCACAGCCTCGGGATTCGTAATATATTGAGGATTACTTACCGCAACATATTTTTCGCCCTGCTTTACCGCAACCACAAACTTACGGAATACTCCGCTCTCCGTCCCTGTAAAATGTCTCGGAAACTTAAATTCTACGTTTATATTTTTATATTCTTCTATTATAGGAACGGCATCTTCCGCAATGCTATCCTCATAGGAACGTATTGCAAATAAATAATAATATTTATCATCGCTGACCGGGATGGCATCGGAAGAAGCCTTAAGCACTACTTTACTCGTCTTACTATCTATCAGGCAGGATTCCACATTTAAAAATGTCTCCTCCTTGCCTTTCTCCAATTCTACGGAAGGAGGCCTTTTCCTTATCGCTTCGAATACGTTAAGTCCGGCTTCTATAAAAGCATCGAAAAGTCTGCCCTGCTGCTCTTCTTCCTCTTTCTCTGCTTCCTCTTCCTCCTTTGCTTTCTCCTGCTCTTTTACCTCCAAAAGCGCCGCTTCCTTCGCTTCCCCTTGCCTTTCAAAAATAAAATAAAGAGAAATTCCTCCACCGATTAGCCCTATAAGGCAAGCAGCCATAATTCCTATGATAAACAATGCTCTTCTCTTATCGTTCTTCTTTCTGTCAGCCTTTTCCTTTTTTCCTTTATTCTCCCTCGTTTTCAAATTCATCTATTCAGCCTCTTTTTTTATTTTCGCCATATGTTCTTTTATCTTTATCTCATACCCATTGCCGGAGGGCTTATAGAATTCCTCTCCGTTAAGTTCATATGGCAGGTATTGCTGTTTGACATAATTATTCGAATAGTCATGGACGTATTTATAGCCCGTTCCGTGCCCCAGCTTCGTCGCCCCTTTATAATGGGCATCCTGCAAATGCGCCGGTATCGGCAGGTTACCCGTTTCCTCCACTACCTTTAAGGCATCTGCAATCGCAGTAACCGCCGCATTGCTTTTCGGTGCACTGGCCACATAAGCTACCGCCTGCGACAATATAATCTGTGCTTCGGGCATACCTATACGCTCTGCGGCAAGTGCCGCACTTACTGCTACCTGCAGAGCATTAGGATCCGCATTCCCCACATCCTCGGCCGCGCATATCATAATCCTCCTCGCTATAAAGGTCACACTTTCTCCCGCATACAGCATGCGGGCGAGATAATAAACCGCCGCATCCGGATCGGAACCTCTCATGCTCTTAATAAATGCAGAAATTGTATCGTAATGGTTATCGCCGGTCTTGTCATATCGCACCACCCTCTTTTGTATACATTCCTGCACTACCTCCATGGTCAGATGAATCTTACCGTCTTCACTGCGCGGTGTGGTCATAACGCCCAATTCTACCGCATTAAGCGCATGTCTGGCGTCACCTCCCGAGAGTTCTGCAAGAAACTCTGCAGCATCCTCATCGATGATGGCATCGTAGGCCCCCATTCCCCTGTCCGCATCATAAACCGCCCGCTTAATGAGCGTCAGAACAGCCTCCCCTTCTAGCGGCTTCAATTCAAAAATAATGGAGCGGGAAATCAACGCGCTGTTTACTTCGAAGTAAGGATTCTCCGTCGTCGCTCCGATCAGTATAATCGTGCCGTCTTCTACAAACGGAAGAAGGTAATCCTGCTGTCCTTTATTGAACCTATGTATCTCATCGATAAAGAGTATGGTGCGTTTTCCGTACATTCCCTGCGTATCTTTTGCTTTCTCTATGACTGCCTCCATATCCTTCTTGCCTGCCACTGTCGCATTGATCTGTGTGAATTCGGCGCTGGTTGTATTAGCAATCACTTTGGCAAGCGTCGTTTTACCCGTTCCCGGAGGACCATAGAAAATAATGGAACTCAGTTTATCCGCTTTTATCGCCCTATAAAGCAACTTGTCCTTACCGATGATATGCTGCTGCCCCACCACTTCCTCGAGCGTCCTCGGCCGCAGCCTCGCTGCTAACGGCGATTCCTTTTCCATATTTGTATTTCTCATATATTCGAATAAATCCATAACCTTCTGCACCCTTTTTCAAACATTTTCATAAGAGATAAACATAACTGCCGTACATTCAATATTACCATATTCTTCGGAGGCAGTACAATAAAATCCTCCTTATTTTGGAAAAATAAGAAAAAGTACATGATATGACCTTTTGTGACTTTTATATAATAGTGTGCGATTTCCATTGCATAAAAATGGAGCTGCAATACACAGCTCCTACATGATTTGACATAATAATTATTTTTTCAAAAAATCGAATTGAGATAAGTATAGATTGCTGTATTCCCCCTTCAGCTCCAGAAGCTCTTCATGCGTTCCCCGTTCCAATATTCTGCCTCGGTCCACGTACATGATACAATCCGCATTCTGAATCGTTGAAAGTCTGTGAGCAATGATAAACGAAGTTCTGCCCTTCAAAAGTTCCTTCAGCCCTCTTTGCAGCACGATTTCCGTCTCGGTATCGATGCTCGAAGTAGCTTCATCCAGTATCAGAATCCTGGGATCCGCTAACAGTGCTCTGGCAAAGGAAATGAGCTGGCGCTGTCCGGCTGACAGTCTGCTGCCTCTTTCATTCACCTGCGTATGATAGCCGCCCTCCATCTTCATAATGAAATCGTGTGCACACACGGTTCTTGCCGCGCGGATAACGTCTTCATCGGATTCTTTCATATTGCCGTAACGGATATTGTCCATAATGGTACCTGCAAAAATAAAGCTATCCTGCATCATGATTCCCATCTGAGACCGCAAGGAGCGAACGGTCACTTTGGAGATATCTACATCGTCGATGCAGACCACGCCGGAAGTCACATTATAAAAACGACAGATTAAATTGACAATAGTCGTCTTCCCCGCACCGGTAGGGCCTACAATAGCGAAGGATTCTCCAGGATTTGCTGTGAAGTTGATATGGTCAAGGATTATCTGTCCGTCTTCATACCCGAACACCACATCCTTAAACTGAACCTTTCCTGCGATGGGCGGCATTACTACCGCGCCCTCTACATCCTTGACCTGCACCTCTTCATCGATGGTTTCAAAAATACGTTCCAAATAAGAAATCGCTGTTAAAAGCGAATTATAGAAATTCGCCAGCGTATTGATGGGGTTCCAGAAACGGCTTATATACGCTGTAAATGCAACCAGCACACCTACTGTAATTCCCCCGTCTGTGCCGAGCATCCATTGTATTCCGAGCACATAGACAAAAGCGGCGGTAACCGTAGAAATAATATCCACACTGGGACCCATCAGGAAATTGAATTTCACCGCCCGCATCCAAGACTCTCTATAACCTCTGCTTAGCTGGTTAAAGATATCCGTATTCCTATCCTCTCTTGTAAAAGACTGTGTCACGCGAATCCCACTGATACTCTCTGCCAGATAGGCGTCAGCACAATACTTAAAGTTACATCATAAGCTGATATTCGGAGAACGGCTAGTGAAATACGAAGGGCAGGAATTTTTATATCTCTTCTTATGCCGTCTACTGCGGGAAGCGGAACATTCTTCAGCCAAAGTACAAAATTCTGTAGTTAATCTTGCACTGCAAATTATGTTGAAGGAATATAACACCCTGGAGGGTGTAGATGAAGTAGCGAAGAGGCTCGGAATTTCTCAAGAGCATTTGACGCGAAGTTTTAAAACGGAGCAGGGAATCCCTCCTGTCCGCTATCTGACGAACCTGCGAATCCAGGCTGCTATGAATGATTTGTTAGATACCGAAGATTTGATTCAAGATATTGCGCTGAGAACCGGCTTTTCTAACGGGAACTATTTTTCCAAAGTATTCCGGAAATATGCCGGGATGTCACCGGGGGAATATCGGGCGCATTGCATTTTATGAAACTGCCGCCTTTTACGGCACAGCTGACAATTTCTTTACATAATCGCCCGCAAAAAATCCCCGATTAAGAATGCTATTTGGTTCCATTCCAGTATTATAAGAACCAATACGGAGGGTATTGCAAACAGAAACGGTCTAATGTAAAAAATTCCCCATTTGCGTTTTGAATTATCTCTGCTTTCCTCCTGCAAATCTATACATTCTCGGTCCCACCAGGCTCCTTTATGATAAATTTCCGAAAGAATGCATGCTATACTAAGCAATAATAGTATGCCTTCATATATTTTCAAAGCAGACAGCAGTTCTAATCGATAAAAAAAGAGCGCCAGTAGAGGACCTGATAAATACCAAATTCTTATAGAATTAACATAGCTTAAGAGCTTTTTATCATGCTGTGGCTTCTCCTTTGAGTTTATATGAATATCCGGCTTTATCCTCATATAGACTTCCTTGCACTCCTCGCATTTTTTAAATGTTCTTCTATAAATTTACCTACAGATTCTTCCGTCAAATTCTCAACATGTACCGGAAGTAATTCTTTAATCAAACAATATCTCCTCCACCGTTACAAAGGTATACCCTTCCTTTGTCAGCTCGTCTATGATGTTCAAAGCTGCGGTAACGGTAGACGGATAATAGTCGTGCATCAGAATGATATCGTTCTCCTCTACCTTCTTTACCACATTCGACGTAATACATGCGACATTTGTGGAGCACCAGTCAAGAGGATCTACCGTCCACAAGACCGGGAACATATTGAGCTCTGTCTCGAAGCTCTTATCCCAGCTCCCGTACGGCGGTCTGACGTAAATCACGTCTTCTCCCGTAATTTCGCTGATTGCCGCATTGGTACGTATCAGTTCTTCCTTAAATTTGTCGCGATTCCGGCTGGTCAGCTGCGTATGATAAAATGTATGATTTCCGATTACATGGCCTTCCTCATACATTCGCTTGATAATCTCCGGGTACTTCTCCACATTCATCCCGGTCACAAAAAAAGTGGCCTTAATCCCTCTCTTCTTAAGTCCATCCAATATCTGCTCCGTATAATATGGATGAGGACCATCGTCAAAGGTTAACGCAATCTTGCCCATGTTTTCCAATTCATCGTTTATTGCACTCATCACTTTGTTCTCAGAAGCAGTCAAGACCGCGCTCTCTCTATCCTCTATATAATCTCTAACATATAAAAACAGAAGCGCTGTCGCCACCAGTATCCCTGCCGCCGCACACTCCTTAATCCCAATCTTAAAACGCAATGATCCGCCTCTTATTATTACTTTCTTCATAATATATATGTTGAAAATTTACGGAATAGACTTTTGCGTATAAGCTATCAATATCGTTAAAAGTTTAGATATTCTATATATTTTTTGTCAAAATCCTGCTGCACAGCAAGATTGAATACCTCGCAGTTCTTTATTATATCCTCTAGATTTCTCTTTTCTGTTGTCATATCTATCAATATTTTTCTCCCCGCTAACCCTGCGCCGGTCAGCGACGTATTGCCCACTACTTCTAATTTCCCTTGCAGCTCCGACGGAATCAGTCCGATCCGCACAGCCGCCTCCTTATCCAGATAAAAGCCGAAACCTCCTGCAAGATAAACCCGTTCTATCGGCTCATATCCCGATATGCCTGATTTTTTCAGTAAAAAATGTATGCCCGCACGTACAGCCGCCTTCGCCATTTGGATATCCCGAATATCTTTTTGCGTTACAAATATGCCATCCGCATCGATTCCTGCCTCAAAATACGGCTCCTTCAATAACCCCGTCTCATCCGCCAAACCCGCTTCTAAAAGATGTGCGATTGCACCGATTCTCTCGGGGCCTGTCGTATTCCCCTCTCCTTTCCCCTCAAAGGCCGGCCCCGCAGCCGCAGCCGTGCAGAGGAAACGTCCTCCCGTTCCGATTACCATCTCCGCATTCGTTCCCAGATCAAGAAAAAGCCATGGTTTTACGGAATCATACAGCTCGCAGGCATATAATCCCGCAACGATATCCCCACCGACGAATGCGGATATCCCAGGCATTAAAACGGTTCGTACTCCATTAAAACTAAACTCCGTCAGCCCGATATTCACGGGGCGGAACGGACTTTTTCCCAGGGTATCCGTAGGATACCCCATAAATAAATGCCCCATTGCCGTATTACAGGCTATTACCATCAACTTAGGCTTAGCATGCGCCGTCTGAATAAAATGCTCCATTCCTTTTAATATGGCTTCCTGCACCAGTCGCTGAAGCTGAACGGCATATCCATCGCTGCCCGCTCTGATTCGCTCGACTACATCCATCCCATAGCTTCTCTGGGGATTTAAGCAAGTATAAGTATCGCTCACCTCACCGGTAGAAACATCCAGGAGTCTCATAGCTATTGTGGTCGTTCCTATATCCGCAGCAATTACCGAACTCCCCGTCTCCAAGCCTTCGTAATACCTCTCCGGCTCTGACGATTCCCGCCCGATACTGCTCTCCGTCAATACCTTAATCTTCTCTTCCTCTGCAAAAAGAGCTTGAATCGTACAGTTTTTTATCGGCTTCGCCATACACGAGAGGCGGTAACCCTCTCTCAGCTTATCGGGCGCAATCTTGCCCCTTTCCGTCTGTGTCGGAAACGGCGCATAACCAAGAAACTTCACCTTACATCTGCCGCAGGTTCCCATGCCGCTACAAAGAGACGGCAAAGCGATCTCACTTTCCCGCAAAGTCTCGAGCACCGTCTTCTTCACATCGTGAAGAAGGTATATTTCCTCTCCTGCATTTCCCGTTTGCACCGTAATCATTATCCGTTCAGACAAATTGGTTTTTCTCCTTATCATAATGATATTCAATAGTTTTCAGACTCTCTTCTATTTCTTTTCTGCTTACATCGAGGTCTTCGCACATTTTATCCAAATCATCATAAAAATCACGCAGCTTCATATTTACATAGCTAAGCAGCATTGCCGGGTCCTTCGGTATCATTTTCACTGCCTCCCAACATTATATTTCATTATCATTCAATATTGCTTTATGCATACCAGTTTAAATGCTTCCCTATCCCCTTGTCAAATAAATCAAAATATATAAGTCTAAATAAAGTTAGCGTATCAAATATGGTAATCCTCTATTGCATCCAAAAGCCCGTGTTCCAGCAGAATTTCTTCCAAACGCTCCTGAGACATCGGCTTCGGAATCGTAAACATAGTGTTTTCATCTATTGCCTTTGCGAGATTCCTGTACTCCTGTGCCTGCTTAACCTCCGGACTGTATTCTATTACGGTCTTCCGGTTGATTTCCGCGCGCTGTACTACGTTATCGCGAGGAACAAAATAAATAAGCTGCGTGCCGAGCTCCTCAGCAAAAGCTTTGAGCAAATCCAGCTCACGATCTACATTGCGGCTGTTGCAAATGATTCCTCCAAGGCGGACGCCACCGGTTCTGGCATATTTCGCAATTCCTTTGGAAATATTATTCGCCGCATAGAGCGCCATCATTTCGCCGCTGGCCACAATGTAAATTTCCTTTGCCTTTCCTTCCCTGATCGGCATAGCAAACCCGCCGCACACTACATCACCCAGAACGTCGTAAAAAACATAATCCAAATCATCCGTATATGCACCCAGTCTCTCGAGCAGACCTATGGAAGTAATAATCCCTCTGCCGGCACATCCGACTCCGGGCTCCGGACCACCGGATTCCACACACTTTGTTCCGTGGAATCCTATGCGCATGATATTGGATAGTTCAATGGAATCTCCTGTCGTGCGCAAGGTATCAAGTACCGTTTTCTGCGCAAGTCCGCCCAAAAGCAGTCTGGTCGAATCAGCCTTCGGATCACAGCCTACTACCATAACATTTTTACCGCTCTCAGCAAGACCTGCCGTTAAATTCTGTGTGGTAGTTGATTTTCCGATTCCGCCCTTACCATAAATGGCAATCTGTCTTAGTTGCTTTTTCTCTGACATGATAAATATCTCTCCTTAAATTGTATATTCTGGTTGTTGTATTTCACTGGCAAGATGCAGCTTCTCAAGAATGCTGTTTCGCATAGCCGTAAAATCCGTACTGCTTCTCTGTCTTGGCTTGGGCAGAGTCACATTCAATACCTCACTTATCTTTCCCGGCCTGGGAGACATAATAACGACTCTGTCGCTCAAATAAAGAGCTTCATCCACATCATGGGTTACCAGAATCATCGTAGTATCATTCTCCTTCCAAAGCTCCAAAAGCTTATCTTGTAAATCCGCCCTTGTAAAAGCATCCAAAGCTCCCATCGGCTCATCCATAAGAAGCGCCACCGGATGATTGATGAGCGCCCTTGCGATCGCTACACGCTGAGCCATTCCTCCCGAAATCTGATGAGGGTATGTCTTTTCAAAGCCATTCAGTCCAATCAGCTTTATATATTGGCTGACCTCTTCTTTATTTTGCTTGTAGACCCCTCTTGCCTTCAGCCCAGAAGCAATGTTCTTTTCCACCGTCAGCCAAGGGAATAAACTGCTTTGCTGGAACACGTAACCGCGGGCCGGATGAGGTCCCTTTATTTCTTCCCCCTCCAACAGGATCGTTCCCGATTCCTGCACATCCAATCCCGCCAAGAGCCGTAAGAGAGTCGTCTTGCCGCAGCCGGAGGGACCGATAATAGAAATAAATTCTCCTTTTTTAATAGAAAGATTTATGTTCTTAAGTGCCTCCACCGTACTGTCATTCGTATCCACGTAGGTACGGTTTACATCTTTAATTTCAAAAAGAATCTCTCTGCTCATTTCACAAGCCCCCTCTGCCACCGCAGGACGCGGTTTTGTATTGCTCCAATCACCTTCATGATGGCCGAAAACAGCACCGCCATAACAATAATTGCTGCAAATACTTTGTAATATGCCGACCAAACCTTTGAGGCGTTAATATAATAACCAAGACCTCCCGGCTGTCCCAGCATCTCGGACATTACCAGCGTTGTAAAAGCAAAGCCGTTTGCCGAAGATATCCCTGTAAAAATCTGAGGCATTGCATGCGGTATGGCCACATGCAAGACGAGATACGGGGTTTTCGCCCCTAAGGTTCCCGCCACCTCAAAATGAATCTTAGGTGTGCTGGCAATTCCCTGTGCGGTCAAAAATGCTACCGGAAACCACGCACAGATAACGATTAGAAATACTGCTGCCCAAAAGGGCGTCGGGAGAAGTGTTAATGCAAATGGCATCCATGCAACAGCCGGAATCACTCCCGTAATTTTTAAAACGGGATATATCCAATAATAAACCTTCGGGAACCATCCGATCAAAATCCCCGTTCCTACGCCGAAAGCCACGCCCAATGTAAAGCCTACGGTAAAAAGCCGAAGCGAATACAGCGTATTCTGAAAAATATAATCCCCCTCCATAAGAAAGGATTCTATGATTCTCGACGGTCCCGGGAAAAACGGTTGAGGCAAAAGCAGAAGCTTTGTTCCTAAAATATCCCACAGAGCCACCGTAAGCCCGATGACAAAGCGGAAGGGGACACGGCTTAAGAACTTCTTTCTCCGTTCCTCATTCCGGTAGGAATATACCGCTGCCGCTATATAAATGAGTATGAGCCCCAGCAGAACAAATCGGTAAGCCTGATCGGCGGTAAGCGAAACGGAGGAATTGATTGGATATGTATTAATCTCAATCTCAGCCACCTGCTTAAAAAACAGATTTACAAATATTGCCGCCAAGAAACCTGCAACCGAAACGGCAGATAGTTCAATATACTTTATTATGCTCACCTTTTCTCCTCCAAAATAAGCTTACCAAAAGCCTAGTCTACATCCACCTGTCGGAATATCTGAGCAGCAAATGCATCCGCATTATCTGTCTTTAAGTATCCGATGTTTTTAAGTTCCGTAACGAAGTACTTTACATCCTCTTCTATTTTAGCTGTTCCGTTCGCCCTATCTTCAGCGGAAGGATAAGCATAGCTTACAATAAGCTCTTCTGCCAGCTCCTTATCATCGATTGCCGAATACTTTTTATCCGAAATAATATCAACCGCTTCCTTAGGATTCTTCGCAATCCAATCCTGCGCTTTTCTGTAGGCTCTTAGCAAGGCTGCAATCTCGTCGGGCTTTTCTTCCAGAATCTTCTCAGACGCATAGAGGAAGCAGCAGTATTTCCCTGCAAAAGCAGGATCTTTGGATAGATCGAATACAACGCGGTATTCTCCGCTCTTCTCTGCTATGGAGCCAAGCGGATCCCAAAGCGCTGCTACATCTATTTCACCGGTTTTTACTGCCTCCAATTCCAGATTTCCATCTGAAAACGGAAGAAACGTCACATCGCCTTCCTGCGGGTTTGCAGAAAT
>JAAYNW010000067.1 GCA_012520655.1 Clostridiales bacterium
CCGTTTGCTGCTGTATTTCCACAACCTGCAAATAAAGACATAACCATAGCCGAAGTCATTGCAATACTCATAAACTTTTTCATACTTTTTCCTCCTCAATAATAATTGTGACTTTTTACTATTCATTTTCGAATTATCTTACTCTGAATAAAATTTTTTGTCAATGATATTTTATACATTTTATGTAAAACAAAAGAAAAATACGGGAAATGATTTGTATTTTTATGCATAAAAAAATTTCAATCGGAGAAAATAAAACCGATACAAAAAAATTGAATGGAGGTTTCGTCATGAATAATAAAGTATTGGATTGTATTGCGTTGACGATTGCTATAATAGGAGCAATAAATTGGGGACTTATCGGATTTTTTAGTTTTGACCTGGTTGCTCTCATATTTGGTAATATGTCTTGGATATCCAGAATCATATATGCTTTGGTCGGAATCAGCGGTTTATATCTCATCACTTTTTATATGTACGTCGGAGGCACAAGAAGAGATTAAAAGCATAGAACGGCGTTTTTTCGCGGCGCCGTTCTACATAATAAATATCTTATTTTTCTACTTCGATAATTTTTTGTATCCAAACTCCTTTTTTTACGAGCACAAATCCAATAATACACTTAATTATATCGATTAGCTGACATGAAAAATATACTAATATAATGTAAATTTGCGTATGACGTGTCAGCATAAAGGCTAATGGTATATTTACAATCCATACGTATACACTGTCAAAAAAGAAGGTAATCCACGTCTTCCCTCCCGATCGGAGCGTAAAATAAGTAGCATGCATAAAAGCATAAAGAGGCATGCACGCGGATGCGATAATAATAAACCGTGTAGCCAGCAAACGTATTTCCTCAGTAGTATTATAAATCATCGGAAAAAACGGTGCAAAAAGAGACATTACAAAACCGACTCCAACACAACTTATCACTGAGAAAAAAATAAGCTTCCTGTCCGTGTCTTTTGCTTCCTCCATTTTCCCTGCCCCTAACAGCTGACCGATAATAATACCCACAGAACTTCCCATCGCAATGAATACGACATTGAATACATTGGATATAGTGGAGGAAATATTAAATGCCGCAATTACAGAAAGTCCACGTACCGAATAACATTGGGAAAGCATTGCCTGGCCGCTTGCCCAAAGAATCTCGTTTACCATCAGAGGCAAACCTAACACAGCAACTTTTCCGATAAGTTTCACGGGTATCCTGAAGCTTCGGTATGCTCCCTCAATAAATTTGTTTATTTCTTTGTGACGATGAGTCCAGCCGGCTATGATTGCCAATTCCACAAAACGTGCGATGGTCGTTGCGATTGCCGCACCTTCTACGCCAAGTACCGGAAATCCCAATTTGCCGTAAATCAAAATATAATTTAATATGAGATTTACGAATACGGCAGTAATACCGGCTTTCATCGGGCATACCGTCTCTCTCGTTTCACGTAAGGTAGAAGCATATACTTGAACTAAGGCAAAAGGCACCATTTCAATCATCATAATGCGCAAATATTGTTTTCCGTACATAAGTGTCGCACGGGTTGATTCGGAATCGCTTGTATCATGCAGGTAAAGCCGGATTAAATCTTCTCCGTAAAAAGTAAATATTGCTATGCCAATAATGGTAATACCTAAACTGATTAAAAATTTTATTCGAAAAGTATCGCGCACGCCTTTGTGATCGCCGCTTCCCCAAAATTGAGCCGTAAAAATACCTGCACCCGAGACACCTCCGAAGATGCAGATATTAAACACAAACATAAGCTGATTGACAATTGCCACGCTGGTCATTTGCTCTGTTCCGACTCGCCCTACCATAATGTTGTCAAGCATATTGACAAAATTAGTAATACCGTTCTGAATCATGATCGGTATGGCCACTGCTAATACCATCATGTAGAATTTTTTATCTCCAATAAACTTTTTCATAAGTTTCTTTAATCCTTTTTATCATTCCTTATTATTTCCGGTAAATTCGAATAAGCTTACTTGTTTTCCGTCACGCCAGATACGTTCTAAATCATAGAATAAACGGTTCTCTTTATCGAAAACATGAACAATAATATCTCCGAAATCGAGCAACACCCAATTAGCGTTATCATATCCTTCGATTTGCTTCAACGCAAGCCCTGCTCTTCCAAGCTGCTCTTCCACATTATCCGCAAGGGCTTGTATCTGGCTTCGGTTAGAGCCGCTTGCAATAATAAAATAATCTGCAAGAATGGATACTTCGCCTATATCAATTACGCGGATGTCCTCCGCTTTTTTATCTTCTAATACCTTAATGGCGAGATTTGTCATTTTTTTTGATTCTTCTCTATTCATTCGGTTATTCTCCCTTTAATTTGATTTCCGACCTCTTTTTGTAAAAGTCATAGGTTTTCTGCGTCATCGGATCGATGTCCCCGTCAATAGTATTTAAATAAATAAGAGTATCTCCCAGAATGCGTAACAGCGCTTCGTCCAAATCAATAAATGCCAGTTTTCTGATTTCCGAAAGATTGGGAGCCTGTTTTCTGCCCGGTTCAATATAATCGGATACATAAATTATTTTCTCCAAAAGAGACATATCCGGCCGTCCCGTCGTATGGTTTAAAATTGCGTTTATCGTATCCGTATCCCGAATATTATATTTCTGCATAGCGATATAGCTTCCGACTTTCGCATGCAGTAAAAAAGGATTGTTCCTCTCGATTTCATTTACGCTGATATTATGCTTTTCACATATGGCCAATCTCTTTTCGTTGCTCAGACACTTAGCACAATCATGGAGCATGCCGGCTGTTTCGGCTTTTATGATATCGGCATCATAGCGCATGGCCAATGCCGCCGCCGTATAAGCGACTCCCAGTGTGTGCTCGAAACGTTTGGCATCCAAGGTTTTCTCCATGACTTTTCGTATTTTTTTTATATTGGAAGACTTAGATCTCATCAGTTTAAACCTCCGTTGTCTTAAGTGGAAATCTATTAATCATATTAATAGTATAAATGATTTTCTTTCATATAATCAATCACTTTATCGGGGACCATATAACGAACGGAGTGTTTCTGCTTCATTTTGTTGCGAATCTCGGTAGATGAAATGGCTATTTCATTTAGCGGAAGGGAGATAATGCGTGCGCAGAATTTTTTTTTCAGATATTCTATCTGCGCATACAATTCCGTTATCCCTTTATCGCCGCGTATTGCCGCCAATATAACACAATTATCGAAAATGACCTGAGGTTCCTTCCATGTTTCCAGACTAAAAAGGCTGTCAGCCCCTACAATGAAGTAGAACTCCGTACCCGGTTCCTTTTCTTTTAACAACAGAAGCGTTTCATAGGTATAGGTGTTACCCTCCCTTTCCGTTTCTATAGCTGATAATTTAAATGCCGGATTGTCTTCAATCGCAAGCGCTGTCATGGCAAGCCGCATCCGTTTATCGACCACCTCGTCTCCCTCTTTCATATAAGGACATCCGCTCGGTATGAAAAGAACTTCATCCAACCCTAGTGTGTCTTTTGCTGTCTCGGCAAGCAAAAGGTGACCTATGTGAATCGGATTAAAGGTTCCTCCCATAATTCCCGTTTTTTTAGCATTATTTCTCATAATGTACATCCTCTTTCATACGACTAGTCATGAAGGCAGAATAATTTTCTTGTGTTCCTTGCTTTCTTTATATAATACAATTTTTTTTCCGATTACCTGAACTACCTGAGAGTGGGTCCGTTCTGAAAGCGCTTCGGCAATAGCCCTCGGTTCATCCATACAATTCTTTAAGACGGCAACCTTAATTAACTCTCTCGTATTGAAAGCTTCAGCAACCGCTTCCGTCACTTCCGGCGTCAGGCTGGACTTCCCAATCTGAAATATAGGGTCAATATTGCTCGCAAGACTTTTTAAATAGCTTCTTTGTTTGCTTGTCATAATGCGTTTCTCCTAAACTTATTTATAATAATCGAAGGAAAGTCCATACATGCGAACGGTATCGCCTTCCTGAATTCCCAGTTTCTCTAGTTCGTCCAAAATTCCGTTTTCCTTCAGGAAGTTTTGGAAGAAAGTAAATCCTTTTTCAGATTCCAGATTCGTATATCCAAGCATTTTTTCGATACGCGTACCTTCCACCACATATTCGTCTTCTTTTTCGTCATAAACAACCGTGTACGGTTCATTGCCGGACGCCTGGAATTCAGGGAAATATTCCTGTTCAAAAATAATCGGTTTGTCGTCCATCTGAGCAAGAAGATTGTTTACATAGTATAGAAGTTCCCGCACCCCTTTTCCGCTTACCGCTGAAATGGGAAATACATTTATTCCCTTAGGTTCAAATTCCTTTTTGATTTTATCCAAGGCATCATCATCGTACAGCATGTCAATTTTATTAGCCGCAATGACCTGCGGGCGTCTGGCTATTTCTGGATTGTATGCATCCAACTCCTTGTTAATGGCATAAATATCCTCGATGGGATCTCTGCCTTCCGTAGAAGCTGCATCCACGATATGAATAATAACCTTTGTCCTCTCGATATGGCGGAGGAATTCATGACCCAGTCCGACTCCTTCGGAAGCTCCTTCGATGAGCCCGGGAATATCGGCAATTACAAATCCTTTTGCGTCCTCCAGATCGACCACGCCGAGATTGGGATTTAACGTTGTAAAATGATAATTTGCAATCTTCGGTCTGGCATTGGTCACTCTCGCTAAAAATGTGGACTTTCCAACGTTTGGGAATCCGACCAGTCCCACATCGGCAATTACCTTCAGCTCCAATTGCAGTTCCAGTTCCTGTGCCGCCTGTCCGGGCTGCGCATATTTAGGAACCTGCATCGTACTCGTGGCATAGTGCTGATTGCCATTGCCTCCCCGGCCGCCCTTTAACAAAACAATACGTCTATTATCTCCCGACATATCCGTAATGACTTTACCGCTATTCGCTTCCTTGATGACAGTACCGTAAGGTACTTTTATAATAATATCTTCTCCGTTTTTACCGCGACAGTTTTTCTTCCCGCCTTCTTCGCCGTTTCCGGCACAATATTTCCTAATATGCCTGAAATCGGTAAGGGTATTTAACCCTTCATCCACCTCGAATATTACGCTTCCGCCATCTCCGCCGTCTCCGCCGTCCGGCCCACCGTTGGGAACATATTTTTCTCTTCGAAAAGAAACATGTCCGTCTCCGCCCTTTCCGCTTCTTACATATATTTTTGCTCTATCTGCAAACATTTATTATCCACCTTTATAATATATCATATTAAAAACAGGCTTCAAACATTGGATATGTTTGAAGCCCGATTCGTTCGTACTATTTCTCTACAGGATATACGGAAGCTTGTTTTTTATCTCTTCCTTTTCTTTCAAATCTAAGTACACCGTCCACTAATGCGAATAATGTATCATCTCCGCCTCTTCCTACGTTTATGCCGGGATGAATCTTAGTTCCGCGCTGTCTGTACAAAATATTTCCTGCTTTTACGAATTGTCCGTCAGCTCTTTTCGCACCAAGTCTTTTGGATTCGGAATCTCTACCGTTCTTTGTAGAACCAACACCCTTTTTATGAGCGAAAAATTGAAGGTTCATATTTAACATGGTTTTACACCTCCTCGAATTTAAGTGATAAATACTTCTTGCCGTACTGTTTTTCAACAGATGACAATCCAAGTATCATGGAATCCATAAGAAGCTTTCCTTTTTCGGACAGGTCTTTCTTAAAAATACAGCCGATAAAACCTGACTCTTCATCGGTAGATACATCCATATCTTCTTTGGTCAACTCCTCCATCGAATTGATAGTGTTGATGACCAGAATGGATGCAGCAGCACATACGATATCCTTGCCGCTTCTTGCAAAGCCCGAATGTCCTTTGCAGGAAAAACCCTTATATTCTCCATTTTCATTCTTTTTAATAATAATCGTTGTCATAAAGCATTAAGCGTTAATTTTATCAATCTTAACCTGAGTGTATGCTTGTCTATGACCATTTTTCTTATGATAACCGGTTTTTCTCTTATACTTATAAACGATAACTTTCTTTCCTCTTCCCTGCTCCATTACTGTTGCAGTTACGGTGGAATTTGCTACATCGCCGGCAACCTTAAGCCCATTATCGCTGATAGCGACAACTTGATCAAATGTTACAGTATTTCCCGGTTCTACATCCAGTTTTTCAACTCTGATTACATCACCTTCGGAAACTTTATACTGTTTTCCACCTGTGGCAATAATTGCGTACATATTGCACCTCCTAATTATTTACTCGCTAGGGTCGGCGACATCCTAAAAATGGACGCTCTTTGAGCCTATCTATGCGGCATACTTCGTAAGTGTATCATTCCATTTTCCCAATGTCAAGTAATTTTGTAAAAAAGTACGCAATAATCTGTGCTCTGGAACTGAATTCCTCCGTTTTTAAAAGGTGTTCTACCTCCGCCTTCGTATAGAAACCGGCTTCAATCATTTCATTATCTGAACTGTGGTCTTCAAACTCGCCTTCCGCTTCTACAAATACGATATGCGTCTTCATATCGGAAATGGCAACGGCAGCATAGGAAGCCGGAAGAATATCTATGATTCTTTTCACATGGAGTCCGGTTTCCTCATACAACTCTCTCTCTATACATTCTTCTACCATCTCACCATCTTCCAGCATACCTGCGCAAAGATTATAAATACTTTTATTAATACCCATGCGGAATTCCTTTAATAAAAGAAGCTTTCCTTCGTTTACCGCCGCAATGGATAATCCGCTTACTTTTTGACCGATATCCTCTACACCGGTCAATTCCTTACGGCTTACAATTTCATATTTCTTTTCTCGTCCGGCTTTATTTAGATAAGTAAGTTCATAATTCTTTAAATATCTGCCATCTTTTACTTTTTCTAATTTTATGAATTTCATATTTATGTTCATGCCCCTTTCCTGGCCCGGAGACTTTGCTCGCGCTTTTCTTTATTAAATATTAAAACTTTGACAGCTGCTCTTTTAAAGGTTTATTTATTTTCATACGGGTAATTTCCACCAGGCCGAGAACAGTCATATCCACTAAATTCGTTCTGACCGGATCTTGTTTTAGCAAATTGCCGAAATGTGCCATTAATTCATAATTATGTTCCTGCCCCCGCATATTGATGAAATCGACGATGACAATACCTGAAATATTGCGAAGGATGAGCTGTAAAGCTATTTCTTCGGCAGCTTCCATGTTGATGCGGAAGAAAGTTTCTTCATCTTCTTTTTTGCCTGTCACTTTTCCGGTGTTTACATCGATTACTGTTAATGCTTCGGTCGGTTCGATAATGAGGTAACCTCCGGATTTTAACCAAACCTTTTTATCAAGCGCTTCTCTTAGTCGTGTCTCAACGGAATACAGCTTATAAAGCGAAAGCATATTATCCTTATACAGACGTACTTCCTGCAGTCCAAAATCGGAATGCTTGCGGGAATATTCTATTATTTCCTCGTAAATATCTTCTTCGTCCGTTACAATCTCTCCATATTGTCCCGCATACATATCTCGAAGTCGTATAAGATATTCCGGAGGTCTTTTATATAGAAGTGAATAACAGGTTCTATGCTCGGACACCTCTGTCAATTCCTTGAGATGCGCAATCATTTCCTTCCATTCTTCTATCAATGGAGAATAGTCCTCCAAATCTTTGGCATTAGTGCGGATGACAGTTCCCATGCCCTCAGGAATAAACGCAATTTCCTTTTTCATGGCTTCGCCGATTCTGGTTTTAACTTTCAGCGACAATTTCGAAGAATAAGCGATTCCGGGCTTTCCTAAGGATATCGCACAATATTTACCGCTTAATGATAAAGCGCAGGTCGCAACAGGCTGTTTGGTCTTTACCGCATCTTTGCTGATTTGTACAACAATCTCGTCCCCGGCAAGGAGCCTTCCGTCATAGCTGCGGTTTGTAAGAATTGCATTTTTCATCTCATTTAAAGCGAGAAAACAAGCAAACCCCGGCTCTATTTCTACAAAAGCCGCATTGATATTGGTGGATATATTTTTTACCTTGGCAATATAAATATTACCCACATAGCTTCCCTTTTCATCCTCCGCATTCACATGTAACAGCCGGTTGCCATGAAAAAGCAAAGACAATATTTGATTATTTTTCCTGAGAATAATATATTTTCTTTCTTTCATTAAAACTGGTCACCTACCGCGTCCAATGGTATAAATACCGGCATCTCTGCCGTTCCTGTATTTGTAAAGGTATCTTCTCTCGTTATTTCAAGAGCGAACTGTGAAAGTGTTTCGCCGTGTTCCTTCATAAATGCTTCTATGACGAGCCCCGGCTTTATATTGCCCGAACTGCTAGCATCTACAAGCATGCGTATGACCGCAGTGCCGTTTCTATCCACAACAGCTTTCAGGGAATAAATTGCCGGTTTAATATCCATCTCAACTTCACTTTTCTTTGTCTTCTTATTGACTAAAATAGAGGGTTGTTCATAAAAAGCATCTATAAGATGCGCCCAGTCAAAAGAAGGCTCATAGCCCTCTCTGAATCTCACGGTATATTCCGCCGCTGTTACGCTTGCCATGGCATTCATGGCATTATCAGAGAGCTTCGTAACGCTCACTATCTCTATTCCGGGAACCATCGCTTTATTCAAGCTGTTTTTTATATCTTCCGAAGATGCGGCAGAAACTACTTCAATATCCATATATTCCCCATTGCTTGTAAGTCCTACTCCCAAAGGAGCGGCAAAAGACATAATTTGATGGGGGCTGAACCCTCCGGAATAGGCGATATCTATGCCGGCACGGCGAATCGCCTTCTGAAAATATCTCATCACGTCTAAATGTCCGATAAAACGCATAGCGCCGAATTTGGCGAATTTAATTCTTAGCTTCATAACATACACCTCCTCCGAATATGCCTGCGCCGCATCCCAGGCATTGCATCCGGCAGTTCGGAGAGACTTCTCCTGCCATGGCCTTGCCCCATTCTCTTTTAAGGAAATCTTTCGTTACTCCACAGTCTATGAAATCCCAAGGGAATACTTCATCGAGAGAACGTTCTCTTGTCGTATAAAAATCGATATTTACCCCGCACTCATCAAAGGTTTGCAGCCATAGATCGTTACGGAAATATTCGCTCCATGCATCAAAAAGGCAGCCTTTTTCATAGGCTTTTAAAATGACCTCGGCCACTCTTCTGTCACCCCTTGCAAAAACCCCCTCCATCACGCTCATATCAGCTTCATGCCAATTATATTTAATGCTTTTTTGGTTGAGCTGTTCTTTTATGGAATTGCGGGTAAGGTATGCTTTTTCGATAAACTCTTCCTTTGTGTTCATTTTTGCCCACTGGAACGGGGTAAAGGGCTTCGGAATAAAGAAGGATGTGCTGGCTACAATCTGTACCTTACCGTTCTTGCGTTCTTCCTTTGGTACCGTTTCAAAAAATGTGGCGGCTATCTTATTGGAGAGATCTCCGATACCTCTTATGTCCTCTTCCGTTTCTGTCGGTAATCCCAGCATGAAATAAAGTTTTACCCTTGTCCACCCGCTCTCGAAGGCCATAGCTGCCCCCTTTAGTATGACTTCCTCGGTCAATCCCTTATTTATGACATCACGAAGTCTCTGACTTCCTGCCTCCGGAGCAAAAGTCAGACTGCTTTTTCTGATGTCTTGAACTTTGCTCATAACATCCAGAGAAAATGCATCGATGCGTAGGGATGGCAAGGAAATGTTTATATAGTTTTTACCGCACTCTTCAATAAGAAAATCAATAAGTTCCGAAAGCTTTGAATAATCGCTGGAACTTAAAGAACTTAAAGATATTTCTTCATGTCCGGTACTTTTTAACATTTTAATCGCGTAATCTTTTAAAACATCCACATCACGTTCGCGTACCGGCTTGTACAGTTGCCCGGCTTGGCAAAAACGGCATCCCCGGATGCATCCCCTTTGAATCTCCAAGACCACTCTGTCCTGAGTCACTTTAATAAAAGGAACGACAGGTTTCATCGGATAATAGGTATCGGAAACCTTCATCTCTATTTCCTTCCTTATGACCTTCGGTATTCCCTCCTCTGTCGGTCGCATCTCAAGAATTGTACCGTCTTCGTTATAAAGTACTTCATAAAACATTGGAACATAGATTCCGGGAAGCTTAGCCGCTTTTCTTAAAAAATCCGTCCTGCTTTCATTCTTTTTCTTCGACGCCTTATATAAGTCAATCAGTTCTCTGTATCTTGTCTCGCCTTCTCCGATATAGAACATATCAAAAAAATCTGCAATAGGTTCCGGATTGTAGGTGCAAGGACCTCCGCCGATAACAATCGGATGTTCCCATGTTCTGTCCTTTGCCAAGAGTGGAATCTGTGACAGATCAAGTATCTGCAAAATATTCGTATAGCACATCTCATATTGAATGGTAATACCGAGAAAATCCATATCTTTTACAGGTTCCTGGGATTCCAACGCAAAAAGAGGGATGTGTTCCTCCCTCATAATTTTATCCAAATCGATCCATGGAGAATAAACTCTCTCACACCATACATCCTCAAAGCTATTCAACATGTCATATAAAATCTGGATTCCCAGATGTGACATACCGATTTCATATATATCAGGAAAGCACATCGCCATACGCACAGCTACCGCTGATTTATCTTTTACTACCGCATTTACTTCGTTCCCAATATAACGCGCCGGTTTCTCCACCTGCAGCAGTATTTCATCTTTCAAAGCAAGTTTGTTCATAATTCTCCTATCTCTTTTTTATTCATCATTACTTTTGTCATTAAATAGAGTATACGGGAAATTATGTTCAAAATCAAATACTACTTCATCCAGGCCGGTATCGAAATCTCTGTTAATTTCTTCTTTTAACTGCGTAGTCGTTATACCAGCGATATTTCCCTCTCCGGTATCGAGGAACAAAAATCCCGCAAAAAGGAGAACGGCTATGATAAGTCTCAGTCGGAAGGAAGAAAAAGAATGTGGCACCATATCTTCTTTCTTGTTTTCCAAAGCGTACAATTCATTTTCTTTTTTATCTTTATATTCGCCGTAATATCCCCTTGCATATAACGGCAGTTCATCCTGATCATATTTTGTATCCGTCCCGTAAAGCATTCTTTCCCGACTCCTCATTTTCATTCTATTATCCTTGCTTTCGGCTCGTATCATCTGAACCAATTGTAATTTTTGATCGGTGGAAATATTTCCCATGATATTCTGTCCTAACCAATTAATTAAAACAGACTATGCGAAAAAAACTTAGATTATTCTTAATTTAAAACCATACGGCTGCCATATCCGCCCATCACTCGGTCAGATCCGATAGGGGCATGAAGGTATATCCCATTTCTTCCCACTTTGTTAAAAGTTCATCCAGAATCTCTCCGTTTGTTTGGGATGTGCTATGTAATAGGACGATAGCTCCGGGATGAATCCTGCCTATGAGCTTCTGAAAAGCCTCTTCTTTTGTCGGTTGCTTATCCTGATACCAGTCCACATATGCAAGACTCCAGAAAAAAGTCTTATAGCCTAGCTCTTTTGCCATCTTCAGATTTTCTACACTGTACTTCCCTTGTGGAGGGCGATAATACATTGTCAGCTTTTCTCCGGTAATCTGTTGGAAGAGAGCGGCCACATCGTCCATTTCCTTCCTGAAGGCATCCATATCCGAAATCTTGGACATGTCGAGGTGGTGATAAGTGTGATTCCCGACGCAGTGACCTTCCGCCACCATTCTCTTCACCAAATCAGGGGCGGATTCCAAATAATGACCTACAACAAAGAAAGTAGCATGCGCATGGTGTTTTTTAAGTGCATCCAAAATCGGCGCAGTATTTCCGTTTTCAAATCCGGCATCAAAGGTAAGATAAATAACTTTTTTTTCTTTATCCCCTAAAAAATAAGCGTCGTATTTCTTTAATTCTGCTGCGGAGACTATACCCGTCGGCTGAGTCTCGTCGCCATAACCTCCGAGCCCCCAGTTTTCAGCCTGCATTATTTTTGCAGAGGTAGGCACTACTTTTTCTTTCACATATCCTAGTGCTCTTCCAATGAAAAACATGGAAATAAAAAATAGTAGAACTAGAATTACCTTCTTATGAACAATATGTTTGATTTTCATATTTTTTTCCTGAAAAATCTTTGTAATAATATATGGGAGCCTTCTGTATTTTATGAGCTGTATCTGCCATATTGAGAATACCTTTCAAGGAGGGCTCCGATTAAAAATATTCTTTGATATTTTCATGGTTCTATAGTAAAATAAATTTAAAATATCTTGTTATCCAATAAGAGTAGTTTTTACATTCTTAAGAATAAAATAGAGATTAATAAATAATTTAATATTTCAATGACAAAGGAGAAATTGCTATGAAAGGAACCGTTGTTTCCACATGGATGGAATCATGCCGTAAACTGTTTGGTGATCAAGTCGTAAACAGCTCTTTAGAACACTATAATTTATCACCCGACCACATTTTTACCCCGTTAGAAGACGTTCCCGACGACGTTGCAATCGGTCTTGTCGATACGATTGGAAACAGCGTTGGAAAAAACCATCAGGAAATATGGGGACTCATGGGTGAAGAAAATATAAAAACTTTCAGCCGTGCTTATCAAGGTTTCTTTCGCCACGAAGGAGCCTATCAGTTCTTAAAGTCCATGAATGATGTACATATCATCGTTATGCGCCGTTTTAAAGGTGCTGTACCGCCTATTTTGGATTTACAGCCGATATCCTCGCATGAGGCTCTTTTTATCTATCGCTCCAAACGAGGAATGGGGGATTATTTAGCAGGGTTGCTGCAGGGTGTTTCCAATTACTTTAAGGAAAATATTAAGACAGAGATTCTAAGCAAAACTGCCGGCGAGATTCATTTGAAGCTTACCTTTGAAAAGGAAATTCAATATACTAAGCGTTTTCGTTTCAATCAGATTCTCTCACTCGGCTTTTTGAAAAGAAGTTCCCAGAAGCTCGCTCTTCTGAATATGATTCTAATAGGTATCCTTAGCCTCATACTCTTTGCTGATCCGTTAAAATCCGCAACGCTTGCCGTTTTAACTTTTATTTTTACTTTAATTTCTTCTTATATTATTAACAGGCCGGCAAAGCTGATTGAGTCGGAGCTTCAGAAATTAGCGGACAGAACTTTTTCGGAAAACGTACAGCTTCATTCGAGAGATGAAAATGAAAAACGGATGAATATAATTAATAGTTTGAAAGCAATTGTACAGAAGGATTTTATAGAATTTAATGCTATTGTAGATGAAATGTACACCTTTAATAACTCTCTTTCCGGTATCGCTTCTACCATGCAGTCGACTTCCAATGATATTACCGATGTTCTGGAGGAAGTTGCCGTAGCGGCGACTACGCAGGCAGAGGATACGGAACACGCCGTTTCTGTTTTAAACGAGAGTATCGGAAATATTACTCGTATTTCCGACGAAAGCCAGAAAAATAAGTCGGACATCGAGGAGGCGGTTCACAGCATCGAAAACAGTTTCCTCAACGTTAAAAATACCGCTGCAAAAATTAATCAGGTTTTGGATAAATTCGGTGAAATTAAAGATAGCAGTAATGAACTTCAAAATAATGCTGCCAATATTACGGAAATCGTCTCCATTGTTTCCGGAATCGCTAAGCAGATTAATTTGCTTGCTCTAAACGCATCCATTGAGGCAGCAAGAGCCGGCGAAGCCGGAAGAGGCTTTACTGTAGTTGCGGAAGAAGTCCGTAAGCTTTCCGAAGAAACGAACAGCGCTGTAGAGGAAATAAACAATAATCTCACTAATTTTGTTTCCAGCGTCGGCGAAGTGGTTCTCGGCATCGATACTCAGTATGCCGTTCTTGAAACAGAAAATACTTCGCTTATTGAAGCTGTGGCTACTTCCAATCATTCCAACGATAATTTAAAAGGCGTTTCCAGTCTTATGATTCAAACATCGTTGGATTTAAAGAAAGAGGCAGACCATATTTCGTCTTTATTTGACAGTATTCAGAGCCTTGCCGCTATTGCTGAAGAGAATTCCGCATCGACGGAAGAAGCAAGTTCCAATGTGGCTATTTATGTGGAGCAGATTAATGAATTGTCAAAGCAAATATCTGTTTTTGATTCCATGATTAAATCATTCCAAGCTAATTTGAAAAAATATAAGATATAAAAAACGTTATTTCAGATAAAAAGGCGGAAATCTCATTTTGAGTATTTCCACCTTTTTATCTGAAATCTTAAAAAAATATTAAAAATATTAAAAATATCTCAACAAAAATATTGCATTTTTATTCACATTCGTATACCATATATCGTGTTAAACAATAAACTATGCAACTGGATAGAATATTGTTACAGAGAAAATACAATATTTTAGCAAGGAGATTAACAATGGAGAAACTATTTAAACTGAAACAGAACAATACTACTGTATCTACAGAAGTTCTTGCCGGACTTACGACCTTTTTTGCAATGGCGTATATTCTGTTCATTAACCCGGCCATGCTTTCACAGACCGGCATCCCTTATGGTGCAGTATTTCTGGCAACCATCTTTGCTTCTGCTACAGGTACACTCGTTATGGCACTCTTTGCCAACGTTCCTTATGCACAGGCACCCGGTATGGGGCTTAATGCCTTTTTTACTTATACGGTATGCTTTGGCTTAGGTTTTACATGGCAGCAAGCTCTCGCTATGGTATTCCTCTGCGGTGTCATCAATGTTATTATTACCGTTACTAAAATTCGTAAATCTATTATTAAGGCAATTCCTACTTCTCTTCAACATGCGATTGGTGGCGGTATTGGAATCTTTGTCGCTTACATAGGAATTAAAAATGCCGGTTTTTTAAGCTTTACAGCAAATCCTGATACCTACGTTGTTTTGGACGGCGGTTCTGCTGTTGCTGATTCGAGCATCGTTCCTGCTTTATCGACTTTTAACACGCTTCCCATTCTCCTTTCCTTGATTTCACTTATTTTAATGGTAATACTCGTTATCAAGAAAGTGCCGGGAGCTATCTTTATCAGTATTATCCTTTCCACTATAATTGGTATCTTTATGAAAGTTGTAGATGTCAGCCAGATTGGTATCGCATCGAATATCGGTACTTCTTTCTCTGAACTCGGTACAACCTTTGGTGCGGCATTCGGTTCGGAAGGGCTCTTGTCCCTTTTTGCAGATGCATCCAAAATACCGCTCGTACTTATGACTATTTTTGCTTTCAGCCTTTCAGATACTTTTGATACTATCGGTACATTTATCGGCACAGGTCGCCGTTCGGGTATCTTCAGCGAAAAAGATCAGGCTGAAATGGAAAGCTCAAGCGGATTTAAATCCAAAATGGATCGTGCATTGTTTGCCGATTCCATCGCTACCTCTATCGGTGCTATATTCGGTACTTCCAACACTACTACATACGTTGAAAGTGCAGCTGGTATCGGTGCAGGAGGACGCACAGGGCTTACATCCTTAGTTACAGCAGTCATGTTCCTGCTCAGCATTATTCTGGCACCGATTGTCGGTATCGTTCCTTCACAGGCAACCGCGCCGGCGCTCATTTTAGTAGGTGTTATGATGCTCTCTTCTTTTGCTAATATTAAATGGGACGAACTGGAAGAAGCAATTCCTGCGTTCTTTGCAGGTATCTTTATGGCTCTGTGCTATAGCATATCCTACGGTATTGCAGCAGGCTTCATCTTCTACTGCATCGTAAAATGTCTACGCGGAGAAGCCAAATCCATTCATCCTATCCTTTGGGTGAGTACGGCCTTATTCATTTTGAATTTTATAATACTCGCATTCATATAATAGTTTCTTGTTTAGAATTAGGAAAAGCTCCGGCCGAATGTTTTCGGTACGGAGCTTTTTAAGTTATCTCTTTGATAGTTCATCCGTTATCTCTTCCCATGTAACACCTTTCTCGGCCATAAGAACCATCATATGGTATAGGAAATCAGATATTTCATATTTTATTTCATTAGGATTCGGGTTTTTGGAAGCTATGACAATTTCCGTCGCCTCTTCTCCCAGCTTCTTAAGTATTTTATCAATTCCTTTATCAAAAAGATAATTGGTGTATGAACCTTCTTTCGGATGCGCCTTTCTATCCATAATAACGTTCATGACTGATTCAAAAACCTTAAGAGGATTCGTTTCCTCATAATCTTTCTTTATTATCTCGTTAAAAAAGCAAGAATGACTTCCGGTATGACATGCGGCACCCACCTGTGAAACCTTTGCCAAAATTGTATCCATATCACAATCCGCCGTCAAAGATTTCACATACTGGAAGTGGCCGCTCATTTCACCTTTTACCCACAATTCATCGCGGCTGCGGCTGTAATAGGTCATCTTACCGGTACGGACTGTCGTATTGTATGCTTCTTCATTCATGTAAGCGACCATTAATACTTGGTCGGTTCTATAATCTTGAACGACAACAGTTACATGTCCGTCAGAATTCAGCTTGAAATCAGACCATTGAAAAGCAGCCTCAAGGGTCTTTACTTTAATGCCATTGCCTTCACAGAGAGACTTAATGGCCGGAAGCTCTTTCGCATTTTCATTCATAGCATATCCGGTAATTCCGCATATTTTCGGTTCAGAAAGGATCTCTATCAGCTTGTCTAAGGAGACCTCCGGCAAGGAAACAAGAATCTTCGCCGCACCGTCCCATTTCTGAACACTTTCTCTCAAAGAAGTTTCTTTTAGTAGAATCAATTCATCCACATATTCTTCAATCAATTCTTTGCTTTGCAGAATGGAATCTGTATCCGTATAACATGCTGCAACTTTTTCTTTACCGAACTTTAAAGATACCTCTTTCGTCAGTTCTATATTCTCAGGTTTGGAATAATTGAGTGCTGCTTTTTTACATCCCGCATAAAGCAGTTTCTTCACGTCCTCCATTCGGTATATATTTCCTGCGCCGATAACCGGCACTTCCGTTTCCCTGCATATTTCCTTTATGATATTCAGAGCCTCTTCATGTTCAGTATCGCCCTTTGACATATCGAGAACCAATAGCTCATCGGCATTGTTATTCCCATAAAACCCGGCAAGCTTTACAGGATTTGTATCAAGAATCGTAATATCGGAAAGATTCTTAACCGCATTACCTTTATATAAATAAATGCATGGAACTAGTTTCTTATAGTTGTCGCTCATTTAAATGCTCCTTTTTATTACAGGCTTCCTTTCGTACTCAGTACATCCTCAATTCTTTCGTCTTTCATGACCGCTTCATCCAAAGCTTTGGCAAAAGATTTAAAAATGGCTTCTATCATATGATGATTATTTACTCCGGACAGTATTTTAATGTGAAGATTCATGCCGCAGGAATACGATACCGCATAAAAAAATTCTTTCACAAGCTCCGTTGCTAATCCGCCTACATTTTCTGCCGTAAATTCACAATCAAAACTGAAATATGGTCGACCGCATAAGTCAATAGAGCATAATGCAAGAGCATCATCCATAGGAAGAATGAAAAAACCATAACGTTTGATACCAACTTTATCGCCAAGAGCATTTTTTATAGCCTGCCCCAAAACAATTCCGGTATCTTCCACCGTATGGTGTCCGTCTACATCTAAGTCTCCGTTTACTTTTATTTTCAAATCAAAAAATCCGTGCTTTGAAAATCCCTCCAACATATGATCGAAAAAGCCAATTCCAGTACTTATTTCACTTTTTCCGGTGCCGTCAAGATTTAGAATAACGGAAATGTAGGTTTCTTTTGTTTTACGTTCTACTGTCGTGCTTCTTGTCATATTGTCCTCCAGTTCTATTTTACATCTTTTTACCTTTCAAATCTTACTTTAATTGAGTTAGCATGTGCCGTCAAACCCTCGCTTTCGGCGAACATCTCAATATCCTCATGCACTTTCGAAAGGGCCTCTTTCGAATAAGAGATAATGCTTGTTTTTTTCATGAAATCGTCCACGTTAAGAGGGGAGAAAAACTTTGCCGTACCATTCGTAGGCAATATATGATTAGGACCGGCAAAATAATCTCCCAAAGGTTCGGAAGAATATTCCCCTAGGAAAATGGCTCCCGCATTTTCTATTTTTGTCATGACTTCATATGGATTTGAAGTAAGAATTTCTAAATGTTCCGA
This sequence comes from Clostridiales bacterium, assembly GCA_012520655.1. GTDB lineage: Bacteria > Bacillota > Clostridia > Lachnospirales > Lachnospiraceae > Kineothrix. The sequence goes on from JAAYNW010000067.1 coordinate 18,095, forward strand.
TGCAATTTCATTTGCCGCATCGATTGCTTCCTCCATCGAATCCGCAATAAGAATGTAGCCGTAATTATCCAAAGATCTTTTGATAATCTCCGTCCGGGATAATTCTTCTGCTAATCTATCCACCTGAATGGATACTTCATGCGCCAATGCTTTGCTCGTCGTAATCAATATAGCACTTGCCATTTCATCATGTTCAGCTTGGGATAACAGGTCGGAAGCTACATAGAGGGGATTGGCCGTCTCATCGGCAATAACCAGAATTTCGCTGGGGCCCGCGATAGAATCTATGCTCACATACCCGAAGCATGCCTTTTTTGCCAGAGCTACGTAAATATTGCCAGGACCTGTAATTTTATCTACTTTGGGAATACTCTCCGTGCCAAATGCCATAGCCGCGATTGCCTGAGCACCTCCAACCTTATAGATTTCATCCACCCCTGCAATATCTGCCGCCACCAAGGTACCTGCATATACTTTACCATCTGCTCCGGGAGGAGTTGTCATAATTATTTTTTTCACACCCGCAACTTTAGCAGGCAGAACATTCATAAGGACGCTGGAGGGATAAGCGGCTTTGCCTCCCGGCACATATACACCTGATAATCCTATCGGCGTAATCTTCTGGCCCAGAATCGTTCCGTCTTCTTTCATATCAATCCAACTGTTGTGAAGCTGCTTTTTATGAAAAGAGCGTATATTATCCGCCGCTCTTTTCATAATTTCCACAAGCTTTGCATCCACCTTTTCATATGCTTCCGTTATCTCTTCTTCTGTTACTTTAATGTTGGAAGGGGTGATTACACATTTATCAAAATTCTTTGTATATTCGAACAGTGCCTCATCCTTTCTCTTCCTGACATTCGCAATAATGTCGGAAACCACCGCTTCGAACTGGCCGTAATTATTAGGACTGCGTCTTAACAAAGTATTAAGTAAGTCTTTTTTTGATTCGGTTGTTAACTGTATAATTTTCATTTTAATCATAACCCTTTCAGTGTAGCAACACCACTGCCATCTTTATTCTACGGCGTAATTGAGTTTTACAGTGATAGAGGCCGTTTTATTTCTGGAACTCGTATCAAAAGCTCCGCTGTAGCTGTATTCTGCGTTCGTATTCTGTGCTGTTATCTGGAATACCCCCAGATTAGCTTCCAGAAGCTTACCTACTTTACCACCTGTGCCTTCCGCCATAATATCTATTCTGGCTTTTGCATTCTCGGTCGCCTCTTCTATAAGTTGAAGCTTTAGTTCATCTAATTTCGTATAATAATATTCCGGTGCACCTGATGTGAATTCCACGTTAGATTCAATCAACTGTGTAATATCTCTGGATATATTATCTACTTTATCTACATCCGATGAGGTTACTGTAATCTGCTGATATAGGTCATACCCTTCTAAAATGCGATTGGTCTCATACCCATCCTCATTATACTCCGAACGCCATCTTTGAGAAATATCGATGGGGCCAAATATCATCTCCTCTTCGCTCACCCCATTGTCTGTCAAATACTTCTTAATTATCTCCGCATCTCCTTTTATGACAGCGTAGGCGTCTTGCGTCGTAATTCCGTAAGCAGTAAAGCTTCCGCGCCATACGATCAAATCTGCTTCGAAATCACAACTGGAAGATCCGGTTGCAGAAAGACCGCCGCCTCTTGAAGTTTCTTTATAAGATATGAGGTTGACTGATATGATACAAATACATATAATCGCCGAAATTCCGGCAATAAGTGCAATTATAATTCCCTTATACTCTTTCATCTTTTATCCATTCCTCTCCTGAAATCTCTTCATATAATTAGCTATTATTATTTTAATTAAACTGCTGAAATACGTGCCTTTAAATCATTGATTAATTTCTTAATTCTTTCAGTCTCCATCTGCATGCTTACCTGATTTACAATCATTCTTGCAGACAACGGACAAATCTCCTCCAGCACTTCCAATCCGTTCTCATTGAGGGTAGAACCGGTCTCGACAATATCCACTATAACATCCGATAGCTTCACAATAGGTCCCAGTTCCACTGACCCGTTTAGTTTAATTATATCGACTGTCTGATGCTTTTTGTTATAAAAATAATCCTTGGCTATATTCGGATACTTGCTTGCCACGCGGATAATTTCATGATGCTTTAATAAATCTCTCGCATTTGCGGGCCCGCATACGCACATCCTGCATTTTCCGAAGCCCAAGTCCAACACTTCATAAACGCGTCTGTTCTCTTCCATAATGGTATCTTTTCCTACTACACCGATGTCTGCAGCTCCATACTCCACATAAGTCGGCACATCAGGCCCCTTGGAAAGGAAAAAACGAAGCTTTAGTTCTTCATTGACAAAAACGAGCTTTCTTGAACTCTTGTCTTTCATCTCCTCGCAGGTAATTCCGATTTCTTCCAACAGTTCCAACGTTTTATTTGCCAGCCTTCCTTTACCCAAAGCGAAGGTTAGGTATCTTTCCTCACTGCACATCATTTATCCCCCTCTTTCGCTTTTTTCGGGCAGAGAACTACCTTCTTGCCTTCTTCACGCATTTTCTTAGCCCTCATAACATCTTCTTTATAACTTTCTGAAGTATATTCAATTAATTCTGCCTTGCCGGGCGTCTGTACAGGAATGTTCTGTCTGGTGAGCGCCGACATCAAATCATCGATGACAACCATAAATCCAATGGCCGGTGTTCCTCTTCCGAAATGGCCGAGAAGAGTATCATATCTACCTCCGGTCACAATCGCATCCCCTACTCCATAAGTATATGCCTTAAATATTACTCCGGTATAATAGTTGTACCTACTTAGCATACCTAGGTCAAAGGAAACAAACTTCTCAACACCATATACCTGAAGTGCTTCATGAAGCTTTTCGAGGCGTTCAATCGCCTGCAACGAACGATTGATATGCACCAATGATCTGGCCTGATACAACGCATCCGTAGATCCGAACAAATCTGTAACCTTTAAGAGAATTTCCCGAAATTCCGGTTTAATATTTTTACCTATCAAAAGTTCCTCCGCACCGAAATAATTTTTCCCGGAAATGTATTCCCTAAGTTCCTTCTCCGTTTCATCATCCAGGCCTGCTTCCATGCAAATCCCCTTGAAATATTCAACATTTCCGATGCTTAACTGAAAATCTTTAATTCCCGTTTTCAAGAGGACTTCTATTACCATAGCCGCCATTTCTGCATCAGCCTCTACGGAGCCGTCTCCGATGAGTTCTGCACCCATTTGGGTTACTTCCTTTAATTTCCCTTGAAGATTACTCGTATTCGTGAAGGTGTTTCCTACATAACAAAAACGAATCGGAACATCTTCATCTATAAAATACTTAGCGGCACATCTTGCCATAGAAGGAGTAAAATCAGGGCGAAGAACGAGCGTCTCGCCTTCTTTATCAAAAAACTTATATAGTTCCCTGGACGGTGTCGTTCCTACTTCTTTGGAAAAAACATCAAAGAATTCGAAAGTGGGGGTTTGGATGTCTTCATATCCGTAACTTCGTATCTTATCAAGAATCCACTTTTCCACTGTCAGCTTTTTTGCATATTCATCTCCATATATATCCCGAACCCCTTCCGGAGTATGTAATAGTTTCTTATCCATATTTATGCATTTCCTTTCCGGCAATTACTTCATCAAATTAAAGTGATAATTAATTAGCACATAAAACAATTCGTAGTATACCGTAAAAAAATAACCTTGTCAATGAAAAGGCTCCTCATTCTCTGTCATCTAAATCTTTCTGAAGCATATCCAGGTAAGGAACAAAGATACCATTCTTTTTAGGCAGGATATATTCCGGATTGAGTTCTTCAAAACGAAAGCTTTTTCTTCCTCCGGAAGTAGCCCTCTCCCAGAAAAACTGTAACATTTCATAGGGAAGATAATAAAATAAGTCCTTATGCGTATAGTAAATAATGAAAAAGGCAACACCTCCCTGCTTCTCAAACTGCCTCATGAACTCAACCTGATGCTCATGAATATTCTGAAGTGAAAAAGTATCCACTGCGCATTCCTTAGCATCAAAACATACAGGAATTCCCTGTACAGCACCTATATAATCGACAGTACTCTTCTGTTCAAAATAAGCGAGAGTAATGTGCCTGCTTTCCCTATCAATATTTATCGGGGTAATAGGAGTAGGAACTTTCTGAATCAGTGCCAACCCGCTCTCCAAATATCTTTCATTTGTCAAATTAATCAGATCTTCTAAGGTAGAACCTCTCAATCCTCTCGAATTCCATGTTCCCATTTCTGCTCATCCTCCCTCCAAAACACGGAATATTTCAGGCTCTGTCGCTGTAAAAATCCTTCCGCTTATCTCTTCGAATTCTCCGTTAAGTTCGGGGAACTCCAAACGGTACGCGTGGAGAAGCTGACTCTTGATTTTATATTTTTTCTTATATAAATCGTTGAAAGTTTTATCTCCGTATTTGTAATCGCCTAAAAGAGGATGTCCTACACTCGCCAGATGAGCTCTAATCTGATGCGTTTTTCCTGTTATTAATTCCACTTCCAAAAGAGTCTTGTCTTCCTGAATCTTAAGTGGTTCATATTTTGTCTTAATATAAGAAGCATTGTCGAAAAACTGCTTAGAACTTACTTTTACCGTGTTTTTTTTCTCGTCCTTTATCAAGTATCCATCGATGAGCGAGGCGTCGGTCACTTTTCCCTTCACATACAGTCTGTAAAATTTATGAAGTCCTCTGTTATTTAATAGTTCATTCATTTTCTGACTTCCGGGAAGGGTCTTGCCGCAGATTATCATTCCACTCGTATTGCGGTCCAAACGATTACATACGGACGGTTTAAATGTACGCAGCTCTTCTTTTGTAATTTCTTCATGCGAGAGCATATATCCGATAAACCATTCATTTAAGGACAAGTCATCGGCTGTAGCCTTCTGCGTTAAGATACCGGCCGGCTTGTTCACGATTAGTATATGGTGATCTTCATAAATAATCTCAAGTCGATTATATTTATCATAAGCTGCTTTATACTCTTCTATCCCAAAATGTGGAGAACCGTTCAAAGGATCTAAAGTATTTCCTGACATCTTACCTATGGTTTCTTCCGAAAGAAACAGCCGAATCTCATCGCCGATGAAAAGTTTTTCACTTCCCGCAGCCTTTTTGTCGTTTAAAATAATATTTTTCTTGCGTAACATTTTATAAATGAAGCTGCTCGGAGCTTCTTTGAAATATTTGTGCAGATATTTATCAAGACGTTGACCGGCTTCGTTTTCCTTTATAACAATTTGCTTCATAGCTTACTCCAATTGTAATGCAGTTATTTTAACAGATTCGATATACCTAACAGCCATGAATGTGGCATCATTTTGGCAAGGATACGAAAAGATTTTATAGAAAAGCTGCAGACGGAAACTGCTTTTTTATCACGGGAGTCCAAGAGCGCTTCTTTTACAACTTTCTGAACGCTGACCATCGTATATTTCTTAATCGCCAATGTGGATCCTGTTCGCTCAGCTTTATCAAAAAATTCCGTCTCCACCGGTCCGGGGCATACTGCCGTTACCCATATTTTCCTTGGTTTAAGTTCTTCCCTCAATGCCCTCGAAAAACTAAGAACATAAGATTTGCTGGCAGCATAAATCGCAAAATTTTTCTGAGGTAAAAATCCGGCACTGGATGCTATTTGAATGATTCGGCTGTTCCTTTGCATATATGGAATGCAATAATATGTCATCTCCGTAAGTGCTTTACAATTCACATCCAACATAGCCAACTGCTCATCGATATCCATTTCAGCAAAAGCACCCATTATCCCGAATCCGGCACTGTTAATGAGCATACGTATCGTAACGTCCTCAATCTCCAGTATTTTCTTAAACACCCGCATATCATTTTTATCCGCCATATCCATTGCGATTATCTTTGTAGGTATATCGAGCAGCCTCGCCAGTTCCATAAGGCGGTTTTTTCTCCTCGCAATCAGCCAAAGTTCATCCGTTTTGTGCAATATTCCATCCAGTTGCATAGCGAACTCTTGTCCGATGCCGGAAGATGCTCCTGTTATAATGACAATATTTTTTTTACTCATAAAACTACCCCGCTTTACTTTATCAGTTCATTCTGCCTATATTATTTCCACGCTATACCTTAAAATCTACTTTTTCTTATGTATATTTCGAATTGTCTTTCTCTTTTTTATTTTTTGGATATTAGTTTTTTTCGTGTTATCGTTTTTTGTATTTGCTCTTTCTTTTTCCTGCGCCATTTTTCTAGGTTTAATGAGGCATTTCTTATCATAGCCGATCAAATCCTCCCTGCCTGCAGCAATGAGTGCTTCACAAACAAGTTCGTAGTTTTTCGGATTTCGATACTGAATCAAGGCTCTCTGCATAGCTTTCTCATGAGGATTCCTGCAAACATAAGTGCTCTTACCATTTCTCGGATCGATGCCTGTATAATACATAACGGTGGATACGGTAGAGGGTGTAGGATAGAAATCCTGTACCTGTTCAGGCATATATCCTAAGTCTCTTAAATATTCCGCAAGCTCTACCGCCTCTTTTAGTGTAGACCCCGGATGGGAGGACATTAAATATGGGACTAAAAACTGTTTCTTTCCAAGCTTTTTATTTATTCTTTCATATTTATCTATAAAGCGTTCATATACCGCATTTTCCGGCTTCCCCATTTTGGTTAAAACAGCATCTGAAACATGCTCCGGCGCTACTTTAAGCTGGCCGCTGACATGATGCTCAACCATTTCCGTAAAAAATGAATCATCGTTGTCCGCCATTAAATAATCGAAACGAATACCGGAACGTATGAATACTTTTTTCACTCCGGGAATCTTCCGAAGGCTCCGCAGCAGTTCCAAATAATCGCTATGATCCACCGTCAGGTTTTTACAAGGCCCGGGGAACAGGCATTGCTTATTTTTGCACACACCGTGTGTTAACTGCTTTTCGCAGGAAGGATGCCTGAAATTGGCAGTAGGCCCTCCTACATCATGGATATATCCTTTAAAGTCTTTTTCGTTTGTAATCCGGTACGCCTCTTTTATTATGGACTCATGGCTTCTTACCTGCATCGTCCTTCCCTGATGAAAAGTGAGTGCACAGAAGTTACAGCCTCCGAAACATCCTCTGTTGCTGATTAAGGAAAACTTTATCTCGGCAATCGCCGGAACTCCCCCTTTTGCTTCATAAGAGGGATGATAAGTTCTTTGATACGGCAAATCATAAACATAATCCATCTCCTCGACAGTGAGCGGTTTAGCAGGCGGATTCTGCACGACATATACACCGTTGGGATATTCTTCTATTAAATATTTTCCTGTAAAAGGGTCGGTATTTTCGTATTGTAGAGCAAAACTCTCCGCATATTTTATCTTGTTCCTCTTCATAGCTTCATAGGAGGGGAGTCTAATCTCGTCGTAGATTCCTGATATATCCTTTGTTTTATAAACCGTTCCCGGAATAAAGGTAATATCTTTCACATCGATTCCGCTATTTAGGGCATCCGCTATCTCTATTATGGAATGTTCACCCATACCATAGGATATCAAATCAGCTTGTGAATCCAATAATATGGAACGCTTAAAGCTGTCTGACCAATAATCATAATGCGCCATTCTCCTTAAGCTCGCTTCTATTCCTCCAATAATGATAGGAATATCCTTATAGGTCCTGCGAATCAGATTCCCATATACTACCGTTGCATGATCCGGCCTTCTGCACGGTTCTCCGCCGGGGCTATAAGCATCATTAGGACGACGCTTCCTGGAAACAAAATAGTGATTCACCATGGAATCCATATTTCCTGCTGATATAAGAAAAGCGAGCCGTGGTTTTCCAAGTATTGAAATGCTCTTTTCATCCTTCCAATCGGGTTGAGAGATGATTCCCACGCGATAGCCGTTAGCCTCTAATATCCTCCCGATAATAGCATGTCCGAAAGATGGGTGATCCACATAAGCATCTCCTATCACATATACAAAATCCAACTGCTCTATGCCCCGTTCCTCTAAATCTTCTTTTGATATAGGTAAAAATCCATTGGTCAAAATTCTTCTCCTGTCCGAATAATCCTTATCATTCATAATCATTCATAAAGAAATGAAAAATCCATATAGTCTTCTATATAATAATCTGCCAGTTTTTTCTTCTCTGCTCGCTGTCTCTCGGAATATAAATC
>JAAYNW010000068.1 GCA_012520655.1 Clostridiales bacterium
ATTTGTTCCTGACCATGTTCCCGCACTCGATAGGAGCATGAAGGAACTGGCCGGTATGACATATCAGGAAGTGGCTTATGAGGTTATGAAGCTGTATCTGACGGACTTTACGGAGACTGAACTGAAAAGCTGCATCGATTACGCGTACGATTCGAAGTTCGATACGGAAGTAATCGCTCCGCTCGTCAGTGCCGACGGAGTTTATTTTCTTGAATTGTTTCACGGTGCTACAATTGCTTTTAAAGATATGGCATTATCCATTCTGCCGCACCTTATGACCACAGCGGCAAGAAAAAATAATATAAAAAAAGAAATCGTTATCCTCACAGCAACCTCGGGAGATACCGGAAAAGCTGCGCTTGCGGGGTTTGCCGGTGTAGAAGACACGAAGATTATTGTATTCTATCCGAAAAACGGTGTGAGCCCTATCCAAGAAAAGCAGATGGTTACGCAAAAAGGTGATAATACATACGTAGTGGGTATTCATGGCAATTTTGATGATGCGCAGACCGGAGTAAAGCATATCTTTGCGGATAAAGAGCTTGCCGAAAGAATGGATAAGCAGGGATACCAGTTTTCTTCAGCTAATTCCATCAACATCGGGCGTCTTGTTCCTCAAATCGTATATTATGTGTACGCTTATGCAAGACTTCTTGCCGAAGAGAAGGTAAAAGAAGGCGAGAAAATCAATGTTGTGGTACCTACAGGAAATTTCGGTAATATTCTGGCTGCTTTTTATGCTAAGAATATGGGACTCCCCATAGATAAATTGATCTGCGCTTCCAACGACAATAAGGTTCTTTTTGATTTCTTCAAAACCGGTTTGTATGATAAGAACAGAGAGTTTGTCTTGACAAGTTCTCCTTCAATGGATATTCTGATTTCCAGCAATTTAGAGAGGCTGATTTATAGGATTGCAGGAGATGATGCGGATAAGACTGCACAGCTTATGAAATCCTTGAATAGAGACGGAAAATACGAAATTACCGATGAAATGAGAGCGCTTTTGGCAGATTTTTACGGCAATTACGCTTCAGAAAAAGAAACGGCGGAAACCATCAAGGCTCTGTATGAAAAAACAGGCTATGTGATCGACACCCACACCGCGGTAGCGGCCTGCGTATACAGGAAATATAAAGAAGAAATGAAGGATGAGACGCCTTCGGTCATCGCCTCTACCGCAAGTCCTTTTAAATTTACAAGAAGTGTCATGAAAGCAATCGATGAAAAATATGACAGAATGTCTGACTTTGAGTTGGTGGATGAGTTGTCCGCACTTGCAAATGTAACCGTACCGGAGGCCATTGAAGAGATAAAATCGGCGCCGGTCGTTCATGACTATGTATGTGATAAGGCAGATATGCAGAAGACAGTGGAAGAATTCTTGAAGCTACAGTAAGGAGCGGAATATGGATACATCAAATTTATTTGACTTTTTAATTATTATCAGCGGTGTTTACCTGATTTATTCGGCCGTTAGTATGAAGGTGACAGGAAAAATATCGGGGGGTGCGCTCGTCAGTAAAGATGTGGATGTGAATAAAATCCGCGATACAGAAGGATTTATTAACTATATGTTTGGCAAAGCACTGCTTATGGGAATACTGACATGTGCGATTGGTTTGATGGGAATCGTAACTTCCCGGATTAACGGTCCCGCTTATATATCCTTAATAGCTTTCGGAGGATTTATCATCGTCTTGATTTTATTTGCGATATCTTCCAATAAAGCAAAAAAGATGTTTATTGATAAAATTGATGAAAAGAATAAATAGACAGTCAAATAAAAAACCAGCAGATAAAACAATCTGTTGGTTTTTTGTTTCATTTATTATTATTTCTTTCTAAAATATCTATATATTCGCGGTCTTCGACAATTGCCTTGTATGCGGGGCGTATAATTTTCCCGTTGTTGGCAAGTTCTTCCATGCGGTGTGCGCACCAGCCTGATATTCTTGCAATTGCAAAAATGGGAGTATATAATTCCAACGGAAGACCGAGCATGTTATAAACAAATCCTGAGTAAAAGTCAACGTTGATGCTGACACCTTTGTATATCTGGCGTTCTCTTGCAATGACTTCCGGTGCCAGTTTCTCTACGAGAGAGTAGAGAGCGAACTCCTTGTGAAGGCCCTTCTCTTCGGAAAGCTTCTCTACGAAAGATTTGAAAATAACAGCGCGCGGGTCGGATTTGGAATAAACGGCATGCCCCACGCCATAAATTAAACCGGCATGGTCGAAAGCATCCTTATGAAGAAGCTTTGCAAGATAATCCGCCACCTGTGCTTCATCTTCCCAATCGGAGATTTTCTTTTTCATATCTTCAAACATTTGTACCACTTTAATATTCGCGCCACCGTGGCGGGGACCTTTTAAGGAACCGATAGCCGCCGCAATAACTGAATAAGTATCTGTCAGAGAAGAAGTAACGACATGAGTAGTAAAAGTGGAATTGTTGCCTCCTCCATGTTCAATATGTAGTACGAGAGCGATATCCAGTATTCGCGCTTCCAACGGAGTATAGGAACTATCCGGCCTAAGAATATGCAGTATATTTTCCGCAGTGGATAATGTAGGTTTCGGTGAATGGATGAACAGGCTTTTTCCGTCATGATAATGACTGTATGCCTGATAACCGTAAATGGACAGCAAAGGAAACAGGCTGATAAGCTGTAAACTTTGTCTGAGCACATTGGGCAGCGAGGTATCGTCGGCTCTGTCATCATAAGAATAGAGAGTTAAAACGCTTCTGGCCAAAGTATTCATCATATCTTTACTCGGCGCCTTCATAATAATATCGCGGACGAAGCTGGTGGGCAGGCTTCTGTAATAGGACAGAAGAGCCGTGAAATCCGCCAGTTCTTTTTCCGTAGGTAATTTATCGAATAATAAGAGGTAAGTTGCTTCTTCAAAACCGAAGCGGTTATCCTTTGTAAAGCCGGCAACAAGATCTTTTACGTTGTAACCGCGGTAAAACAGGTCTCCGTGAATCGGTACCTGTACACCGTCTACCATTTTATTGGCTCGTACGTCAGAAATACGCGTGAGTCCGGCAAGTACACCCTTGCCGTTTAGATCGCGAAGTCCTCTTTTGACATCATATTTTGTAAAAAGCTCGGTTTCAATAATGTCAGCTTGTTCACTTAATTTAGCCAACTGAACAATTTCAGGTGTAATTTCCGAATAAACATTGTGATCCACAAGATAGTCCCCCTTTCGCTGATACTCGATTCCCCCGCCAATGAGGGTCCCGGAAGTTATAAACTGTCAACAGGTCTATGATATCATAAAAATACCTATAAAAACAGATAAAATCTAATATTTTAAAAAAATTTAAAAAAATTCTATCTATTAACAGTATATTAAGAAACTGAAAAACAGATGCGTCTTTCTTTTTTTTTAATTTCATATTAGAATAGAATTTATAAAAGAAAATGGAGGAAAGCTTTATGAAAAACGAAGAAATTTTGCGGCATATAGACCATACGCAGTTAAAAGCATTTGCAACATGGGAGGACATCAAAAAGTTATGCGAGGAAGCTATAGAGTATCAGACAGCTTCCGTATGTGTACCCCCCACTTATATTAAGCGTATTCACGATACGTATGGAGAAAAGATTAATATCTGTACGGTGATCGGATTCCCCTTGGGATACAGCGTGACCGCGGCAAAAGAAGTGGAGGCAAAAGAAGCTATTAAAGAAGGTGCTTCCGAAATCGATATGGTAGTAAATATCAGCGATGTAAAAAACGGTTTGTTCGATAATGTGGAAGAGGAAATCCGTACGATAAAAAAAGCATGCGGCTCTCATATTCTGAAAGTAATCATCGAGACTTGTTATTTGAATGAGGAAGAAAAAATAGCTCTTTGCAAGGCGGTAACTGCAGCTGGAGCCGACTATATCAAGACCTCCACGGGCTTTGGTACAGGCGGTGCCACTATGGAGGACGTAAAGTTATTTAAGGCGAATATCGGGGCTGATGTGAAGATAAAAGCGGCAGGCGGAGTAAAGACGAGAGAAGATTTGGAAGCATTTTTGAACGAAGGCTGCGATCGAATTGGAACATCTTCTGCGGTAGGAATATTAAAAGGCGGAAAGGCAGAGAACTATTAATGATTCGGGACAGACTTACAAAATTACGTGGTAAGATGGCAGAAAAGGGAATTGATTTCTACATGGTTCCGACATCGGATTTTCACGGTTCCGAGTATGTAGATGACTTTTTCAAAGTAAGGGAATACTTTTCGGGATTCACAGGTTCCAACGGAACGCTTGTAGTGGGATGCGATATGGCAGGGTTATGGACAGACGGAAGATATTTTATTCAGGCGGAAAAAGAGCTTGAAGGGACCGGAATCACGCTGTTTCGTATGCTGGAAGAAGGAGTGCCGGATATTCCTGATTTTTTAAAACAAAACATGAAAAAAGGACAGACCCTTGGGTTTGACGGACGAACGGTAAGCTGCAGAGACGGGAAATATCTGGAGAAAAAGCTGGAGGGTTTGGATATCCGTTTTTCTTATGAAGAAGATGTCGCAGGCGAGCTATGGCAGGAGAGGCCGTCTTTACCTAAGCATGAGGTCATGATTCTCCCGGAAGAAATAAGCGGACAAAGTATGGAAGTTAAGCTTTCGGCAGTAAGGAATAGGATAAAGGCGGCAGGAGCAAATTATTTAATGCTGAGCAAGCTGGACGATTTGATGTGGCTCATGAATATACGTGGAAGTGACGTGGCGTGCAACCCGGTGGCATTGTCATACGGTTTCATTACTCCGGAAGAACTTTATTTTTTCATACAGCTTGAGGAAGTAACCGATGATTTTAGGGAATATGCTGTAAGAAATCATATCGTAATCAAAGACTATAAAGAAGTAGCGGAGTTTTTGGATGGATATGATTACGAAGGAAAAGTGTTAATAGATGAAGGAAATATAAATTATGCTTTGTACAAAGTCTTGTCTGAGAGGGCAGACTGCGCGAGGGCAAGCAACCCGACAGAAGCCTTGAAAGCGATAAAAAACAAGACTGAACTTTCCAGAATGGAAGAGGTCTATTTGGAAGACAGTGCTGTCCTTATAAAATTCATTTATTGGCTGAAGAAAAATGTGGGGAAAGAGAAAATAACGGAAATTTCTGCAGCGGAGTATCTGGATAGGCTTCGAAGAAAGATTGATGGATTTATCGATTTATCCTTTCCGACTATCAGCGCATATAAAGAAAATGCTGCGATGATGCACTATGAGGCACTTCCTGAGAGCACAAAGGAAATAAAAGCGGAAGGGATGCTGCTTGTGGATTCCGGAGGACAGTATCTGGGGGGAACTACGGATGTGACGAGAACCATTGTTCTTGGAGAAATCAGCCCTGAGGAAAAAAAACATTTTACAAAGGTGGCGGTAGGGATGCTGCAGCTTTCCGATGCCAGATTTCTGTACGGTTGTACGGGGAGAAACCTGGATATCTTGGCGAGGCAGCCGTTGTGGGACATTGGGATAGACTATAAATGCGGAACGGGACATGGAATCGGTTATATACTGAATGTACATGAGGGACCGCAGAGCATACGGTGGCGTTTTGCCCCCGGAATGAAGGAGGCGGTAATAGAAGAGGGGATGGTAATCTCCAACGAACCCGGCGTTTATATCGAAGGAAGTCATGGAATCCGCACGGAAAATGTAATTGTGGCAAATAAGGGAGAGAAAAATGCGAACGGACAGTTCATGTATTTCGATACCCTTACTTTTGTACCAATAGACATGGAAGCTATCGATACGGCATATATGCAGCCGATAGATGTGGAGCGTCTCAACAGATATCATGCGGAAGTATACAGGAGAACAGAAAAATATCTGACAGAGGAAGAGCGGGCATGGCTGAAAGAGGCTACAGAACCTATAGAAATACAAAGATAGTTTCTTTTTGAGAAAAATAGATTGGTAAAACATTGACTTTCCCGAGGGAGAGTGACATAATACAATAGGAATAGCGGACCGGGAACACTGTGGTAAAGATCCGTATTTGAAATAATTTCACACGGAAAATGGTGTGAAAATATAAACATCTAAGGAGGACGTAACACATGTCAACAAAAGCGTATTATCCAATTAACGAAATTGGAGCTGGAAAAGTTGGTTTTTCCAAAACCAGATCTATCATTGAAGTGGCTTTCTACGGAAATAACGTAGTTAAAGTTAACACCTTAAGAGAAGCTTATGAATTGGCTAAGAATTCTCCGGGTACTGTTGTAACAGATATGCCTGTATACAGGGGCGAAGAGTTCGGACTTGAAAAAGATGCAAAGGTTCTTTTATTCAATGATGGTGCCGTTACAGGACGTTATGCTGGCGCGCGCCGTATTAAAGGAGAACCGGGAGTAGATGCGGGTAAACTCGATAAAGTAGTTATGGATGCGATTTATGAAACCCGTTGGAAAACATTATATCATGCGGAAGTATACATAGGCCTTGATCCTGAGTTCATGGCAAAAGCTCACCTTCTCATTCCTGAAGGGGAAGAGAATATTTTATATAACTGGATGCTGAACTTCCAGTATATGTCTGACGAGTATGTAAAGATGTACAATGAATCCAAACCTATCGGCGATGGAAAAGAACCGGATATTTATATCTTTTCCGATCCTCAGTGGGTACCTGGAAACAGACCGGATGTTGATTACAGCTGCTTAAGTGATCCGCTGACGCTCTGCTACTTCGATACGGAAGCAAACTGTGCGGCTATTCTCGGAATGAAATATTTTGGTGAACACAAAAAAGGCACTCTGACAATGGCTTGGGCTATGGCGAACAGAAATGGTTACGCTTCCTGCCACGGTGGACAGAAAGAATATTTACTTCCTGGCGGAAAAAAATATGTTGCATCTGTTTACGGATTATCCGGCTCAGGAAAATCCACATTAACACATGCAAAACATAACGGAAAATATGAAATCAAGGTTCTTCATGATGATGCGTTTATCATTAACACGGATACATGCGCTTCTGTCGCATTGGAACCCTCTTATTTCGATAAGACCTCGGATTATCCTGCAGGATGTCCGGATAATAAATATTTGATTACCGCGCAGAACTGTTCGGCAACTTTGGATGACGAAGGTAAGATTCAGTTAGTAACGGAAGATATCAGAAATGGTAATGGACGTGCTATCAAGTCCAAATTGTGGTCTCCGAATCGTGTAGACAAGATTGATGCTCCCGTCAATGCAATTTTCTGGATTATGAAGGACCCTACCATTCCTCCGGTAGTTAAGTTAAAAGGTGCGGCTTTAGCTTCCGTTATGGGTGCAACTCTCGCTACAAAGACATCTACCGCTGAGCGTGTTGCTGCAGGAACCGATTTGAACGCACTTCGTATCGTTCCTTATGCAAACCCGTTCAGAACCTATCCTTTGGTTAACGATTATGATAAATTCAAAAAACTGGTACAAGAGAAGAATGTAGATTGCTATATTATCAACACGGGCGATTTCATGGGCAAGAAAGTAAAACCCGCCGACACGCTCGGAATTCTTGAAACTATCGTAGAAGGAAAAGCTGAATTTAAACAGTGGGGACCTTTTGAAGATATCGAAATCATGGAGTGGGAAGGCTTTGTACCCGATATGAACGATGCTGATTATAAGGCACAGCTGAAAAATGCGATGCTTAACCGTGTGAATGCAGTAGAAGGCTTCTCGACAAAGAAGGAAGGGTATGACAAACTTCCTGAGGAAGCACTTGCAGCACTTCAGAAACTGGTTGATGCACTGAAATAATGTTATTTCTAAAAGTTTATATTAATTTTTATCATTTTAAAAGGACTGTTAAATGCAGTCCTTTTATTAAGGTTCGAATTATATGCAATGTATTGTTTTCCTGTTTTTCCTTAATTTAACGGATTTAATCAGAAAATTAACAGTTGTATTTTATATATAGGTTGGATATAATAATATTAACCTGAAATGTTCGATAACTCTTGTTATTTTGAACCTACAGATACTTTAAACGGGATTCCTAAATTGCCTTATGGCTGTCAAGCCCCCACTCGTAAGAGGATTGGAGGGGAAGGCAAAAGTAAGGTTGCGGTCACCCACCTAGCTTTGCTAGGAGTCAAAGTACAAGAACCGGCATTTTGGGGCTAGATGTAGTATACTACGAAGGAAAAAAGCAGCCATATTGGCTGCTTTTTTCCAACAAAAAAAATATAAATATGAGTTTATTACGGCGGAGTGTGTCAGAAAAGCAAATCGGGAGATTGTTGATGGATAAAAATATCAGATTATTTATGAAAATGCTGCTCAGTGTGATTGGCTTACTTGTCATCCTATATATATTGATTGCCAGCATCCGTATAGGTATGATAAAACAGCCCGAAGGAGAATACATAAGGCTTCAGGATGCGCTGATATTGACCGAAGCACTGGAGGAAGGATATAAAGCGGATGCGGCGTATAAAGAACTGGAAAAGGAATTGTCCGCTGATTTTAATGTGCCATTGACATACGAACAATTTATAAAGCTGGTTCAGGTTATTTCATCGAAGGAGGGGACCGGCATATTTATGGATGAACAGTGGAAGGGAGTAACAGATATTGTATCCGAGTGCAAAAAAGAGTATAAAGGAAAGTATAAAGAAGATTTTTATTTTTTGAAAGAAGACTGGTATCAGTTTTATGACCGTTTGCTTGTTTATTATGATATGAAATCGGAGATTGTATTGGAGAACATAACGGTACTCGGAACAGGTACGGATGTGACGGATGGCGAAGGAAATCTACTTGGGGAGGATGAAATGCTGGCGGAGGAAGGGCAATTTGCATATTCTTCCGACATGTTTTCACAGTACAAGTATCAGGTGATTAAAGCATATAAAAAAGGGAATGTATTTCTTACTGTCTATCAGGTAGTAAGCAGGGGATATGGCTTGCATAACATATGGATTGTCGAAGCGCGGGACAATACACTGCAGGCATTTGTGCAAGGATACGAGATTAAATTTGCATATGATAAAGCGGAGCAATCCCAGAGAGAGCAAATTGCAGATATGGAATTTGCAGACGGCATTTTACAATCGGTAAAGATAAAGGATGAGAAAATAAATGGGAAATTACTTAGCATAGGGGACGGTAATATTGAAATTGAAGGCGGCGGAAAGTATCCCTATGAGGAAGAGATGAGAATATATAAGCTGTACGGAAGCTTAAGCGAATGCGGACAGGAAGACTTGCGCATCGGCTACGACTTTACGGACTTTGTTTTGGATGACGGCGTTATCTGTGCGGGACTTATCACAAGAGACGAAGCCATGGAAAATATCCGGGTAGTCATAAAGAATGCGAGCTTTTCTAACGTTTATCACGATAAAGTGGAGCTGACGGCAGATACCGACTTCACGGTCTGCTACGGCGATTATGATGACTTAAAGAGAGAAGAGCACAAGGCGGGAGAAATAGTTGTCATTGATGCGGATAGTGAATACTTTATAAGTGACAGAGTTTATATAGAACCGTCGGCGCTTACCGGGAGAATCCGTTTATTGTCCGTTCCACGTACCCAAGGTACGCCGGCATATCGGGGAAAAATGGATATATCCGCGACCCCTGATGGTCTGGTCATCGTGAATGAACTTCTATTGGAGGAATATCTATACTCTGTCGTTCCCAGTGAGATGCCCGCATCCTATCCGTTGGAGGCACTTAAGGCACAGGCGATATGCGCCAGAACCTATGCGTACAGACATATGGCACATTCGGGCATTGCGCAATTCGGCGCCCATGTGGATGACAGTGTCGGATATCAGGTTTATAATAATATTGCGGAAGATGCTCAGGCGACAAAAGCCGTAAAGGAAACGACAGGTCAGCTGCTGTATTACGGAGAGGAGCTGTGCGGCTCTTATTACTATTCTACCTCCTGTGGTTTTGGTTCAGACAGCAATATATGGAAATCGGATACTTCGGAAGATACCTCCTATCTCGTATCGAAGCGTATAGGGGCGAATGAGGAGGATTATACGGGAGAAGAGATGACGGAAGAGGAGAACTTTGACTCTTTCATCACACAGGCTTTCGACTCGGATTATGAAAAAGAAGAGGCTTGGTATCGGTGGAAATATGAAGTGACGAACGTGGATGCGAAAAAGATTCTTTCTGCACTCGAGAAGCGTTATGAAGTTAATGAAAATCTTATTTTGACTAAGCTTAAAGACGGAAGCTTTGCGAGCAAGCCCATAAAAAGATTGGGAGATATCCAAAATATTTATGTTGAGAAAAGAAACAACGGCGGTGCTGCGGATGAACTTATCATTGAAGGAAGCATAAACACATATAAAATTATTTCTGAATACAATATCAGATATGTCCTCAATGATGGAGAAA
>JAAYNW010000069.1 GCA_012520655.1 Clostridiales bacterium
ATACTGCCTGCACTCATTGATCTGCTCCTCTGCGTCCTTGTAATCATCCACGCTTGGTGTACTGTTGCAGTACAGATTAAACGCCATTCTGACTACTTTGACGCTTCCGCTGGTCTGCCAGCCTTCATGTAAACATTCTGTCTTTACACAGCCTGTCTTAAAATCATAAATGCGATTTGCATTTCTTCTGGTATCATCGTTAATGCCAAGGCAATAGCAAAGTGCCTTGTGGTACACATCCTGATACCGTACCTCTTTCAATTTCTCATAGTAGAATTTCTCATGTGCTTCGCTGATAAAAATAAGTTCTTGAGCTTTTTCGGCTCCTGCTCCTAACGCTGTACTACTCATGTTTATTTCCTCCAATTCATAATTTTTCGACAATAACGCAAAAAAGGACACTTCTCTAAAATTTCTTTTAGAAAAATGTCCTTATAGTACAAAATATTAACTTGAACTGACACGATTTTAATTTAAAATCGTTTATTTTAACCCTTTAAGACAGGTTATTTTGTCGTACTCTTGTCGTACCATACAATTTCAAAGTCCGCAAACCCGCATAAACACTGGGTTTACTTGTCCAACGACTTCATCGTCGGGAACAACAGCACGTCTCTAATCGCCGGTGAATTGGTGAGGAGCATGACCATGCGGTCGATACCGAATCCGATTCCTCCTGTGGGGGGCATTCCGATTTCGAGGGCATTCAGGAAGTCTTCATCGATGCTGTTGGCTTCTTCGTCGCCCTGGGCCTTCAGTTCCTCCTGCGCCATAAAGCGCTCGCGCTGGTCGATGGGATCGTTTAATTCGGAATATGCATTCGCCATCTCGCGACAGGTGATGAATAGTTCGAAACGCTCCGTGTATTCCGGGTTGTCCGGCTTCTTCTTGGTAAGCGGGGATATTTCAATGGGATGATCCATAACAAAAGTCGGTTGTACCAGATGTTCTTCCACGAATTCTTCGAAGAACAGACTTAAAATATCGCCCTTTTTATGTCTCGCTTCGTAATGAACGCCTTTCTCATCCGCAATTGCCCGCGCTTCTTCCGTAGTCTTTATCTCGTTAAAATCGATGCCTGTATATTTCTTAACGGCATCCACCATCGTGATTCTTTCAAAAGGTTTTCCTAAGTCGATTTCCACGTCGCCGTATTGAATCTTAGTCGTTCCCAGAACCTCCTGCGCCACATGACGGTACAGATTCTCGCTAAGATCCATCATACCGTTATAATCGGTATACGCCTGATATAACTCCATCAGGGTGAATTCGGGATTGTGTCTTGTATCCAAGCCTTCGTTACGGAATACTCTTCCTATTTCATACACTCTTTCCATTCCGCCTACAATCAGCCTTTTTAAATAAAGCTCCAAAGAGATTCTGAGTTTTACGTCTTCATCCAGAGCATTATAGTGAGTTTCAAAAGGTCTGGCAGCCGCACCGCCCGCGTTGGATACGAGCATAGGTGTCTCCACCTCCAGAAATCCCTGACTGTCCAGATAGCGACGAATGGAGCTGATAATCTGCGATCTCTTTACAAAAGTATCCTTCACTTCCTCATTCATGATGAGGTCCGTATATCTCTGACGGTAACGAATATCCGTATTTACGAGGCCATGATATTTTTCCGGAAGTATCTGGAGGCTCTTGGAAAGTAAAGTAATCTCGGAAGCATGTATGGATATTTCTCCTGTTTTTGTTTTGAATACCTCACCCTTTATGCCGACAATATCGCCTACATCATACTTCTTGAAGTCCGCATAGGACTCTTCCCCGATGCTGTCTCTCGCCACATATGATTGAATATTTCCCTGCAGATCCTGTACATTGCAGAACGACGCCTTGCCCATGATTCGTTTGGACATAATACGTCCCGCTATTGTTACGAGCTTACCTTCCAGCGTATCGAAGTTACTTTTCACTTCGAGGCTATGATGGCTAACATCGTATTTCATAATCCGGAAAGGGTCTTTCCCGCTTTCCTGTAATGCCGCAAGCTTCTCTCTTCTTACTTTTAACAACTGGTTAATATCCTGTTCCTGCTGCTGTCCCTGTATGTTCTGTGTTTCTCCCACTAATGACACTCCTTTTCTCCCGGTTTGCCAGCCGATTCCTACGACCTTTAATTGTTAGAACGCTGAATCTCGAGCACCTTATACTTCAATACGCCAACCTGCGTCTCTACACTTACTACCTCTCCCACCTGTGCGCCGATTAAAGCCTTTCCGACCGGCGATTCGTTGGAGATTTTACCTTTTAAGCTGTTTGCTTCGGTAGAGCCCACAATTTTATATTCTAACTCTTCATTATATTCCAAATCCATAATCTTTACTTTACAGCCGATGTTAATCTTATCCAGATCCACTTCGTCTTCTACCACTACCTCGGCATTTTTCAAGATTTTTTCCAATTCTTCGATTCTTGCCTCTATATCGCGCTGCTCGTCTTTCGCTGCATCGTATTCTGCATTTTCCGATAAATCGCCCTGTTCTCTGGCTTCCTTGATTTTCTGCGCTACTTCCTGTCTTTTTACTACTTTTAATTCATGAAGTTCGTCTTCATACTTTTTTAAACCTTCATAAGTCAAAATATTCTTCTTTTCTTCCATTCTGGGTCACCCTTCCTACAAGTGGACTTTACTCGTTATCCACATATTTCTACTTCTTCTCTGTCTGCATATGGGTCTGATTAACTCTAGTATTGTACCCATTTTTTGCAAGAGTGTCAAGGAATTTCACCGTTGACAGATACCTTATATCCTTTCGTTTTTCTTCGAGTAAGCTTCGCTTTTTATTTTCCGACCAGAAATCGATATACGATGCCTCTTCGGGAATCGCCGCGTAGGGCGGAAAATAGTGACGCCTTCCGTCCAGAATCACCGTTTTTTTATTCTTGCCCAGGCGCTTTTCCAGCCTGGTAACGTAAGACGCGGGGATTCCGTATTCTTCGTACACATAATCCGTAAAATCCATGTATACCTCCGGCCTGTCGGTAACTACCGTAAAATGATTGATTCGGGGCAAATATTTCTGCACCAATATCGCAAAGATCTTTTTTTGCTCCTCCATCGCATCCATTCTTTGAAAAGCTCCTTCGTCCCCGTATTCATCATCTGCCGCGTTCCACCCTATTAAAAACAAATACTCCCAGCATAAATTCTGCTTTACTACCTTATGGAGCAATACCTCGGGCGGTAACTTTTCTCTTATTTCCAATATGCCGCTTAACTCGGGCTGCAAATAATAGTCTTCCGCATTCTCTTGTTCCAGTTCCCTCTGAAGAATTTCCACAAGGCTTTCCTTTTCCCACTGCCGTCCCCCCATATAAAACTCCGGTACGTCATAGAACAAAAGCTCATAGCCTTCTCCCATATCTATATTCACACAAGGCATTTGAAACGAATTCCAGAAATACTTTTTGGCACTTTTCCCTCTTTCCAGATGAAAATATAAGATTTTTTTACTATGCTCTTCCATATTACATCCTGCTATAAACGCTTTTAATGTCCTGAAACTGCGTCTACTGTTTTTAAACAGAATATGAAAGGCTGCTTACTCTTATTACCCATTTATAGCTTAATTTCCTTCCTGTTAAAAATCACCTCGATCCCTCTTTTTAAGTCGTCGAAGGTTTCCATCTCATTCACTCTCTGTCTAAACCTCGCCGCATAGGGAAGTCCTGTAATATACCATGAGACATGCTTGCGCATCTCCCTTATACCGATATATTCCCCCTTATATTTTAATTGGAGCTCGGCATGGCGTAAAATAGTAGCCTTTACTTCCTCCGCCGTCGGTGCTGCAAGCCTTTCCCCCGTTTGCAGATACTCCTTAATCTCACGGAATATCCAAGGGTTCCCTCTTACCGCACGGCCTATCATCACACCGTCAGAGCCGGTTTGCTCCATCAGCTTTACCGCCGATTCCCCATCTTCCACATCGCCGTTTCCTATTACCGGAATGCCGACATTCTCCTTGACCTTCGCTATAATATCCCAATCCGCCTTTCCGGCATAATATTGCTCTCTCGTCCTTCCATGCACGGTAACAGCGCTAGCACCTGCCGCCTCCGCCGCTTTTGCGATTTCCACCGCATTTACATGTGCATCGTCGAAGCCTTTTCTAATCTTTACGGTAACCGGTTTTTTAATTGCCTTCACCGTCTCCGATACAATTTTTTCCACCAATGAGGGATTCTTCATGAGAGCTGAACCCTCTCCGTTATTAACGATTTTAGGAACCGGACATCCCATATTAATATCCAGTATGGAAAACGGTCTTTCCTCGATTCGCTTAGCCATCTCGCTTATGATGTGCGGATCCGATCCGAAGAGCTGCAAGGATACGGGGAGTTCTTCAGGATGAATCGACAGAAGTTCTTCCGTATTCTTGTTATTGTACATTATGGCTTTTGCACTGACCATCTCCATACATATGAGCCCCACGCCCTGCTCTTTGCATAGCAATCGGAATGGCAGGTCGGTAACGCCTGCCATGGGAGCTAATATAATATTATTTTCCAGTACTACATCTCCTATCCGCAGTTTTTTCAACTTACTATCCATTTCTATTTCCTGTTCTTCTCATAGATTATCCTCAGCCCGTCCAAAGTAAGCGTACTATTGTAAATATCAATGCTTTCCGCTTCTTCTGAAATCAGCCGGTCCAACCCGCCTGTCGCAATTGTCTTCAGATTTTTATATCCGCTCTCCTTTTTGACCTGTCCGACAATATATTCTGTCTGTCCGATCTGGCCGTATACAAGTCCGGCCTGCATGCTCGATATAGTTTCCTGTGCCAATATAGATTTCGGTTTCTTAATTTCTACTTCGGGCAGCTTCGCCGTATGCTCCCACAGGGCTTTTGCGCTGATGCGGATACCCGGCGCCGTAATGCCTGCCGCAAAGCAGCCGTCCTCCGTCACGAGATCGTACGTGGTCGCCGTACCGAAGTCGATGACCAGCACAGGGCCGCCGTAGATCTCATATGCTGCCACAGCATCCACAATGCGGTCAGGGCCTATTTCTCTTGGATTCTCGGTAACGATCTTAATCCCCGTCTTTACTCCCGGTCCGACGATAATGGGGGGGGTTCCCAGGTATCTGGTTATGGAACCGATCAGTGCATGCATTATATTAGGCACGACGCTGGCAATAATCGTCCCTTCCAAATCTTCTCTTGATACATTATTAATTCTCAAAAGCTCCATAATGCTCATGCCATATTCATCAGACGTACGCTCCATCCTTGTCGTCATGCGAAAAGTAGTCATAAGCTCTTTTTCTCTATATACCCCAAACGTTATATTTGTATTTCCCACGTCAATTACAAGTATCATATCCATTCCTCCACGGCCTTTTCTATCATTGCTGCTACAACTCTTCCGCAGTGATATCTTCATGCAGAACATAAATCCGGTAATATAGGCTCAGCGACTCGAACAATTCCTGCCTGCTGTTCCTAATCTTCCCTACCAGCAATCCGCTGCTTATCTCGTCGTACAGAAAATCATCATCGGCATAATTCGTTTCCATGGTAATGCTTCCATCCTCTTCGAAGACAATGGTAAAAATCCCTCCCACTTCCTCCGTAAAAAGCACACAGATAATATGCAGCTCGTCCTTTATAGACTGAGGAATCCCACCGAATTTCTCATTAAAATAATATTTCTGCTCATAAGCATTCGCACCGCACAAAACAATTCTATTATCTTCCATCCCTATAAAAGGTACTCCTTTCGTGCCAATAAGTCTATAGGCATTTGCGAAACTCGATAACTAATAGAATTACGTGCACAGTTTGCATTTGTGCATGTAATTCTCACAGCTTGCTTGTTTTGCAATTACCATACAATTAGCTTATTAAAAATCAAACATAGCCGTACAATCCTCTCACCGATACTTCTCCGGCATATACTTCTACGATTTTATCCTTCTCCGTCTCGACCAGCAGTTCTCCGGCAGCGTTAATACCTCTTGCAATACCTTCGAATTCTCCTTTAGGGTCGAGCACACGCACCTCTCTGTTGCAGTTTACGAGATGCTTCGTATATTCTTCCTTAATATCCGTTAAATCATGTGTCCGCAAAAACTTTTCGTAATTATCTTCAAAGCATTTCAATACACTTTGCAAGAGCTCGGCGCGCGGCCATTCCGCTTTGCTTTCCAATAATAATGAAGTGGCCGTTTTTACTATTTCCTCCGGAAAATCCTCCAGATTCACGTTAATGCCAACGCCGATAACCACATATTGAATATATCCCGGTTCAACATTCATCTCCGTCAATATTCCGCAGACTTTCTTCCCGTTTACAACAATATCGTTGGGCCATTTAATTCCCGCCTGCACCGCGCAGGAGCCTTCTACTGCCTGTGCTACGGAGAGGGCCATCACCAGAGTGAGAGCCGCCGCCTTGTCGGGCTCAAAATCAGGCCGCAGCAAAAGAGTAAAATAAATGTCCTTGCCCGAAGGCGATTGCCATACTCTTCCCCGCCGCCCTCTTCCGGCATTCTGTTTATCGGCGACGACTACCGTCCCATGGGGAGCACCTTCCTCTGCCAGACGCTTAGCATCGATATTCGTAGAGCCGGTTTCTTCATAAAAATAAACCGTATTCCCAGCCCACCTGTTGTGGATACGGCTCTTCAATTCGCTTAAAGAAAGCACGTCCGGATTTTCTTTCAGCTTATATCCCTTATTCTGAACCGCCTCTATGACGTAGCCCTCTTCCTTCAATTGATTCATTACTTTCCAGACTGCAGTCCTTGATACGCCGAACCGGTTACAAAGTTCCTGTCCGGACACGTAATCCTCGCTTTCTCTGAGAAGCGTCAAAATCTCTGTTTTCATATTTATTCCATAACCCCAATCGTTGCTGCAATTACGGCCTTAATTGTATGCATGCGGTTCTCCGCTTCCTGGAATACAATAGATGCGGGGGACTCAAATACTTCATCCGTAACCTCCATCTCCGTAATCCCAAATTTATCGCCCATTTCTTTGCCAATTTTCGTATTTAAGTCATGAAATGCAGGCAGACAATGCATAAATACTGCTTTTCCCCCGGCATTATCCATTACCTTACGATTCACCTGATAAGGAGACAGCTCCTCGATACGCTCTGTCCATACGTCATCCGGTTCACCCATGGACACCCACACATCCGTGTAGATGACATCCGCATTTTTCGTTCCTTCCTCCACATTTTCCGTTAGGGTTATCATAGCGCCGGTAACTGACGCAATCTTTTCGCACTCTTCTACAAGCTCTTTTCCCGGAAAATATTTCTTAGCCGTACATGCCGTGAAGTGCATACCCATCTTCGCACAGGCTACCATCAAGGAATTCCCCATATTGTAACGGGCATCTCCCATATAAGTTAACTTAATACCTTTTAAATAACCAAAGTGCTCTCTGATAGTCAGAAGATCCGCCAGCATCTGGGTCGGGTGATACTCATTCGTCAGACCGTTCCACACCGGAACGCCCGCATGCTTTGCCAATTCTTCCACGATTTCCTGGCCGAACCCGCGGTATTCAATTCCCTCATACATGCCTCCCAGCACTCTAGCTGTATCCGCAATGCTCTCTTTTTTCCCTATCTGAGAACCTAACGGATCCAGATAGGTAGTGCTCATACCCAAATCATGAGCTGCTACTTCAAACGCACACCTCGTCCTCGTACTGGTTTTTTCAAAAATAAGCGCAATATTTTTCCCTTTATGCCACTGCGTCAAAATACCTTTTTTCTTCTTATCCTTTAAGTCTGCCGCTAAATCCAGCAAATATGTAATTTCCTCCGGCGTAAAATCCAATAACTTTAAAAAGTGACGTCCCTTTAAATCCATGTACTCTTCCTGCCTTTCTCTCCGTTAATAAAAGAAAATAAAATAATAAATATATTTATATCGTTATGAAATTCCGGCAGTCGGAAAACTTATTCCAACTACCGGAAATTATAAGCCTTGTTTCTTTATTTAGCAACGTTGCCGTCCACAGCAATTTCCTTAATGGAGGAAACCAATCCTGCCACTCCCTGAATCTCCGAAGGAATGATAATCTTGGTAGCCTTGCCGTCGGCAGCTTTCGCGAATGCTTCCAAGCTCTTAAGTGTTAGAACCGCCTGATCCGCACCGGCTTCTCTAACCATACGGATTCCGTCTGCGGTAGCCTTCTGTACCGTAAGTATTGCCTGTGCCTCACCTTCAGCCTCACGGATCATCTTCTCCTTCTCCGCTTCGGCACGCAGAATCGCCGACTGTTTATTCGCTTCCGCCTCCAGAATCACCGACTCCTTCTGACCTTCTGCCACAAGAATCGTAGACTTCTTCTCGCCTTCCGCACGCAGAATGGCTTCACGGCGTTCACGCTCCGCTTTCATCTGCTTCTCCATCGCATCCTGAATAGCAGCCGGAGGAATAATGTTCTTAAGCTCCACACGATTTACTTTAATTCCCCAGGGATCTGTCGCCGAATCGAGAGAAGCTCTCATCTTCGTATTGATAGTCTCTCTGGATGTAAGAGTCTGATCGAGTTCCATGTCACCGATAATATTACGGAGCGTCGTTGCCGTCAGATTCTCAATTGCCATAAGCGGCTTCTCTACCCCATATGCGTAAAGCTTCGGATCCGTAATCTGGAAAAATACGACCGTATCGATGCGCATCGTTACGTTATCCTTCGTAATCACCGGCTGCGGAGCGAAATCCACAACCTGTTCTTTTAAATTAACTTTCTTCGCTACTTTATCGATAAACGGCACTTTAAAGTGAAGTCCTACCGACCATGTGCTCTGATAAGCACCAAGTCTCTCCAAAACAACCGCATTTGCCTGAGGTACAATCTTAATGCATGAAACCAAAATCAAAATAAAAATGACTAAAATAACAGCTAAAGTAATCATATTAATTCTCCTCTTTCCTCTCCTCAACGATGAGCTTCACTCCATTAATAGCAACTATGTTAACAACGTTTCCGACCGCCAGCGTTACGCTGTCATCCGATGTCCTCGCGGACCACT
Source organism: Clostridiales bacterium (assembly GCA_012520655.1). Lineage (GTDB taxonomy): Bacteria > Bacillota > Clostridia > Lachnospirales > Lachnospiraceae > Kineothrix. Next base: position 9,019 of record JAAYNW010000069.1, read on the forward strand.
CGAGGCCTCCGACGGTCACCTGCCCGATTCCCTGCAGATTATCTATCTCACTTGTAACGATTGCCTGCCTTCCCACAAGGCTCTCCGCATTCGTCTTTATCCTGTCCTTATTGAAATATTTAACTGCAATAGGTCTCGTAAAATATAGAAGAACAAGAGATACCACCAGGAAAATGACAACCTGAAAAGTAATCGGAGCTCCGAGCGCCGAAGCGATTACCGCTACAAGAGCACCGCCTCCAAACCAGATAGTCGTAAGTCCCATAGTTCCTATCTCAATTATTATAAACAAAACCAGTGCGACAAGCCATAAAATAGTATAGTCCATACTCAGTCCCCCTTCCGTGACCTTCCTTTATCTTACTATATTTTGGTTTTTTATTCAATATTACATTATAAAAAAGGTTTTGTGCATATGATGTGCGCAAAACCTTTTTCATTCTTATATCCTCAGCATCTTCTTACCAGAATACGTGATCTCCTATTACGATTCCGTCATGGACGCCGGCCCGTCTGAAATGCGTTGCCGTTCCTACATTGGTCGATCCGCCTATCGCATCCTGTGCTGCTTTTATACAGCTCTCCGGAATATTTCCCGCATAGACCTTCGCTACTTTTCCATTCAGCGCCGGTGTAAACTGTCCGGATGCGTAAATAACGCCGGTAATCGAATTCGGATATGCTCCGCTCCTGACGCGGTTCATGACAACAGCTCCCACTGCAAGATGACCTTCATATCCCTGGTTGCCCGCCTCGCAGTAGATTAAAGCTGCAAGCAGTCTCGTATCATCCGCGCCCACTACGACGGCTCCCTGGTTGGCCGTAAGCTTCGCCTTCGCTTCCGCCTCAGCCTTTTCCCTTGCTTTTATAGCAGCCACGGTCTCTCCTTCGTCAATATGGAAATCCAAGTCGACAAACTCCGAGGATACATAGCCTACCTTATCCTCATATGCCACACTGATCCAGTCGTCATTGAGCACTTCGATTACATCCAATTCATCGTCCTGTGCCATCAGCACATAGATGTCGGCATCCGTACTCGGTTCCTTGCGCACCCTAAGCGCATCAGTCTCTATCGTTACGATAAGGTTGCCTACTTCTCCGGCCAATCTTTCCGCGTCTTCATTGAAGAGGAGATATTCGTCATTTGCCCAGCCTACCAAATCACCGGACTTCAATTTCGTCCATCCGTCTTTTCGTTCTAAAATCTTACCGCCGCAGTCCTTATATAATAAACCTACTTTTTCGGAATCCTCGTTCGCCTCCGAACGCACATTTAACGCATTCTGCACATCTGCCATAACAAGATCCGATTTCGTTTCCGTAATCGTCTCTGTTTCCGTTTCCTGTACCGTATTCCCTGATACGGTTATTGCCGTATTATTGTCTTCCGTCTTATTTTCTGTCGTGTTTCCCGGCATACCGTTCTCCGCTCTGACTTCCGTACTGGGAGTCAGAATCTTTGCAACACCTACGCTCAGGGAATCCAGATATTCTTTGCTGCCTGCCGCATTTTCACCGGCTGCTGCCGTGATGTTCACAGACATCAACAGTGCGAATACCAGCACAATGCCTGACAGCATATAAAACGCTCTTTTGCTTCTTGACATTTTATTCCCTCCAAGTTTATGTTTTGCACGGAATACATCCGCACATAACACTTACTCTACTATTATCATATGTAATTATTACAAATTTGTTAATTTTATTACGCGAATAATAATAGCAAATGAAGTAGTTGTTGTCAAGTTTACGCCATTTTCCTTAGTTCTATACACAAGCTTTGCAAAAAAACATGAAATAATTTCCCTTTATTCTCCATATTTGTTACAAAATATATTACAAATTTTATAACTTTTTTGACTTTTCAACGCAGGCGCATAACGCTTCCATTACTGCGGAGCGCATTCCTTTCTCCTCCAATACCCTGACGCCTTCAATGGTTGTACCGCCGGGCGAACAAACCATATCTTTCAATTCACCGGGATGTATTCCGGTTTCCAGCACCATCTTCGCACTTCCGAGGACGGCCTGCGCTGCGAACTCATATGCCTGCTTTCTCGGCATTCCCGCCGCCACCGCTCCGTCCGCCATAGCTTCTATAAACATGAACACATAAGCCGGTGAACTGCCGGAGACCGCTCCCGCCGCATCCATCAGTCTCTCGGGAATCATAATCGCCTTTCCGAAGCTTCCCATCAGCTTCAAGCAGAAATCTTCATCCTCCTTTTTTACAAGGGAATTCCCACACATCGCCGTACATCCTTCTCCTACCAGCGCCGGTGTATTGGGCATACAACGAATCAGCTTCACGCGCTTCCCGAACTCTGTCTCAATCCATTCCATCGTCTTGCCGGCCGCAATACTGATAATCAATTTGTTCTCTGTTATCTCTTCTTTTATTTCTTCGATCACTTCGGAGAAAAATACAGGCTTTACCGCAAGAATAAGAACATCCGCTTCCGCCACCGCAAGCCTGTTGCTTTCCATAGTACGAATGCCGAATTCCTTCCGCAGCTTCTCCATGGTCGCCTCTGTCTTTGCCGAGCCGACAATTTCCTCAGGCGTTACCATGCTTTGTTTTAACATGCCACCTATAATGGCTTTCGCCATATTTCCAAGTCCAATAAACCCTATCTTCATTTTCTTAAGCCTCCCTTTCTATCCGCGTTGCCTTGCCGCCTCATACATGAGAAGAGACGCCGAAACCGCGGCATTCAACGATTCTACCTGCCCTTTCATTGGAATCTTTATATATGTATCTGCCGCTTCCGCAAGCGCATCCGACAGCCCATTCCCTTCATTCCCGATCAGAAAAGCCGTACCAGGCTTATAATCGCAATCGCAATAATTTGCCTCACCCTTCAAATGAGCCGCATATAACCTTGTCCCGTTCTTTTGCAGCTCCTTCACCGTCTCTACGATATCATCCGCATAAAAAAATGGCACCCTGTATATAGAACCCATGGTAGAACGTATCGTTTTCGGATTGTAGATATCTACTGTGTCCTTGCTCATGATAATTCCGGTTATCCCGGCACCCTCGCCGGTACGCATAATAGTTCCCAGATTTCCCGGATCCTGCAGCGCTTCCAGCACGAGAAAAAGCGGCACGTCCTTTTTTCTCATCATGTCCTGCAGAGAATAATGGAACTGCTTGAGCACACATAAAATCCCTTGCGGAGTCTGGGTATCGGACATCTTAGCGAATACCTCTTCCGTTACCGTCTCGTATCCGCATCTCTCCAGCTTTCTTTCCGCTTCCGTCAAAGCCCCTCTTTTGGATAGAGACTTTCGAAAGTCATCCGATATATAAATTTCTTGAATGGAAGATACCGGTGCCTCCAAGAACATTTTTATTCCCTCTGTAATAAAAACATCCTCTTTTCTTCTCTGTCCGGCCTTTTTATTCAATTGCACAATGCTTTTTACTTTTTTATTGGTTATGCTCGTTATCATAATATTTACCGCCCGCATATTTACAATAGGCGGACCAGCACTTCCATGCGAGTCCGCCATATAAAAACATACTTATCCTTTTTACATCGACAAAGCTTTGCTTACCTCATACTGATAGTCCGGAATTCCTTTCTGCATTGCAAGCGCTTCTTCGATATCGAAATCCCGGAATTCTCCCTTTTGATAGCCCACTACACGGTTGGACTTACCCGCACAAAGAATGTCAGCCGCATAAGATCCCATAATGGAAGCATAAAAACGGTCTTTACAAGTAGGACTTCCGCCTCTTTGCATGTAACCCAATATAGTCGCTCTTGTTTCTATGCCGGTTGCCGCCTCTATCCTTCTCGCCATGGAGGTAGAATGTCCGATTCCCTCCGCATTGATAATGATATGATGAGTTTTTCCGCGTTTTCTGTTATTGATTATATTGTTGATGATTCTCTGCTCGTTATAATCATATTTCTCGGGAAGAAGAATATCCTCCGCGCCGTTTGCCACACCGCACCAGAGTGCGATGTATCCCGCATTCCTTCCCATTACCTCAATAATGCTGCAACGCTCATGGGAAGAAGATGTATCTCGCACCTTATCGATGGCCTGCATCGCCGTATTGACAGCCGTATCAAAACCAATGGTATAATCCGTGCAAGTGATGTCGAGGTCAATCGTTCCCGGAATGCCGATTGTATTAATCCCTCTTCTGGCCAGATCCTGCGCTCCGCGGTATGAACCGTCACCGCCTATGACCACAAGTCCGTCTATCCCGTGCTTTCTGCAGACCTCCGCACCCTTCTCCTGTCCCTCCGGTGTCTTGAATTCCGCACAGCGCGCTGTTCCGAGGATAGTACCTCCTCTTTGTATAATATCTGAGACGCTGCTTCTCTCCAAATCTATTATTTCTTCATTCAAAAGTCCTTGATAGCCTTTTTTAATCCCTTTTACTTTTACCCCGTTGGCTATTGACTTTCTTACTACCGCGCGAATCGCCGCGTTCATTCCCGGCGCATCTCCTCCGCTCGTCAATACTCCAATAGTTTTTATCTCTTTTGCCATTTTTACACCTCTTCCATCCGGTCATACAGATGCTTGATAGATAATTAATCTCTTACATTCTACCTTGTTTCGAACCTGTTTTCAATATTTTTTCTTCGTGTTTTTTACCTTGTACAAATTTACGTCACCTTTATGTTCTCTTTTCCATACAAAGACTCCAGCTTTTCCAACAATTCCCGGTCCGCATTCACGCTACGGTTAGCGGGTAGATTTTTTATCGCCTTCGGATTTTCTACATAAATACTCACTCGATCCTTGCCGTCCGAAGCAGCGAGTATATCCGTGAGTTCGCGCTCCGCCTTCTCATAAGCTTCCTTCGTGGGGAATTTAATCCAGAGCTTTTTCGTAATTTCGTCAAAGCCGGTAATTTTCTCGCATATCAGCTTTCCGTCCTTATCCTCTTCTACGGAAACCCTTCCTTTGATAAATATCTTATTATCCTCCATAAGCTTATTCGAATTTTTCTCATAATCCTTCGGAAAGACAATTACTTCTACCGTTCCCAACAAATCCTCCAATTGAAGGAAAGCCATTATCTTATCATTTTTTGTATATTTTATCTTTTTATCCGCAATAATGCCGCCAATCGTAGCAGATTCCCCATCCCTCGCACGTGTCTCACCACTTTCTTCATCCAGCAGAAAATCCGCAGTAGTATGAGTCGTATTCTTCTTCCATACTTCCTCATATTCTTCCAGAGGATGGCCACTGACATAGATCCCTAACACTTCCTTTTCAAAAGCAAGGCGCATTTCCTTAGAGTATTCCCCTACGTCCGGCATTTTTATTTCATAATCTTCTTTTTCTTCCTCGGGTACAATATCGAAAAGCGAGAGCTGCCCCGCCATATTATTTTTCTTATCTTGGTGCAAACGCTCCATCACCTGTACGTATACGTTCATAAACTGTTTTCTCGTACCGCCGAGACTGTCCAAAGCTCCCGACTTAATAAAATTTTCGACGGTCCGCTTGTTTATATCCTTATCTGCCATCCTGACAATGAAATCGTTCAGGTTCGTATAAGGGCCTCTCTCTTCACGCTCTTTTACCACCGCATCGATGACCGGACGTCCTACTCCTTTAATTGCTGTAAGCGCATATCTGATGGAGCCGTCGTTTACAGAGAATCCTGCCTCTCCGGCATTGATATCCGGCGGCAGAATGGGGATTCCCATACTCCGGCAAGTCATGATATATTCCGACACCTTTGCAGAAAAATCTACAACCGAGGTTAGAAGAGCCGCCATGAATTCCACAGGATAATAATATTTCAAGTACGCTGTCTGATAAGAAACGACTGCATAGCATGCCGCATGCGACTTATTGAAAGCATACTTGGCAAAATCCATCATATCCTCATAGATCCGGCTTGCTGTCTTCTCGTCGATTCCGTTCGCCACACAACCCGGAACGCCTTCCTCTTCGTTTCCGTAGATGAAGTTACTCCGTTCCTTTTCCATGACGGATTGCTTTTTCTTGCTCATGGCACGCCTCAGCAAATCGCTTCTTCCGAGGGTATATCCGCCTAAATCCCGCACGATTTGCATAACCTGCTCCTGATATACAATACAGCCGTAAGTAGGCTTGAGGATATGTTCAAGCTGAGGGCAGGCATAAGTAATGGCATGATGATTGTTCTTTCCCTTTATGTATTTGGGAATAAAATCCATAGGCCCGGGCCTGTACAAGGAGATTCCTGCTATGATATCCTCCAGATTCTGCGGCTTAAGCTCCTTCATAAAGCTTTTCATTCCGCCGCTTTCCAGCTGGAATATACCGTCCGTGCGACCGGTTCCGATAGAAGAGAGCACCGCTTTATCGTCATAATCTATCTCATTCATGTTAAGCTTAATACCCCGGCCCTTTTCTATAAGGCGGACCGCATTCTGAATGACCGTAAGGGTACGGAGTCCGAGAAAATCCATTTTCAGCAAGCCCAGCTCCTCGATGGTAGTCATCGTAAACTGTGTCGTAATGGAGCCATCGCTTCCTCTGGAAAGCGGTACGAGCTCTTCGGCCGGCTGACTGCAGATGACAACTCCCGCCGCATGCATGGAAGTATGTCTCGGCAACCCTTCCAGCCGTTTGCTCATGTCAATCAGATTGTGCACCTGCTCATCCTGCTCATAAAGCTTTCGGAACTCCGGGTTGACGGAAAGCGCTCTGTCGATGGTTATATTAAGTTCATTGGGTATCATTTTGGCAATAGTGTCCACATATGCATAAGGCAGATCCATGACCCTTCCCACATCGCGTATAACACCCTTTGCCGCCATCGTACCGAAGGTAACTATCTGCACTACCTTGTCCGTGCCGTATTTACACCCCACATAATCAATGACCTCCTGCCTTCTTTCGTAGCAGAAGTCTATATCGATATCCGGCATGGATATTCGCTCCGGATTCAGAAAACGTTCAAAGAGCAAATTATATTTTATAGGATCGATATCCGTAATCTTCAAACAGTACGACACAATACTGCCCGCTGCCGAACCGCGCCCCGGCCCTACTATTATGTCATTTATCCTCGCATAATTGATGAAGTCCCATACGATCAAGAAATAATCCACATATCCCATCGTGCGGATGACGTCCAATTCATAGTCCAGACGCTCCTTTAATTCCTCATTCGCTTCTCCGTAGCGTTCCTGCAAACCGCTATAGCACAGCTCATTCAAATAGGTAAAAGAGTCATACCCTTCCGGTACTTCAAAATGAGGCAGCTTCGTTACACCGAATTCGATATCCACATGGCAGCGATCTGCAATTCTCTGTGTGTTCTCCACCGCCTCCCACGCATAAGGGAACAGTCCCTTCATCTCTTCTTCGCTCTTTACATAATACTGTCCGCCCTCATACCGCATACGGTCTTCGTCGGCAAGCTTCTTGGCTGTCTGTATACACAACAGGATGTCATGGGGTTTCTCGTCCTCCGAATAAGTGTAGTGGACATCATTAGTCACAACGAGCGGAATATCCAGCTCCTTGCTCATCTGCATAAGAGCGGCATTTACCGTTTTTTGTTCAGGAATTCCGTGATCCTGCAGTTCCAGGAAATAATTGTCCTTTCCAAAGCAGGCCTCATACTTGCGCGCCGCCTTTCTCGCTTCCTCCGGCAGACCTTTCACAATATATCTTTGCACCTCGCCCGCCAGACAGGCAGAAAGCGCTATGAGACCTTCATGAAACTCATTCAATACCTCCATATCCACACGGGGTCTATAATAATATCCTTCGGTAAAACCGCGGCTGACAATTTTCATTAGGTTGGCGTATCCTGTATTATTCTCCGCCAGAAGCACAAGATGATGGTATCTGTCTTCTCCTCCCGTCAATTCCTTATCAAAACGGGAATTGGGCGCCACATATACTTCACACCCCAGGATAGGATTAATCCCTGCCGCCTTTGCTTCTTTATAAAAATCAATGACACCATACATAACACCGTGGTCGGTAATCGCCGCGCTGTCCATTCCCAGCTCTTTTACACGCTTTACGTATTCTTTAATTTTATTAGAACCGTCCAGAAGGCTGTATTCCGTATGGACATGTAAATGAGTAAATGCCATGATGGTTGCTCCTTTTGTCTTTTATGATTACTTTTTCTATTGTATCACACATAACATTTGCAGGCATCAAAAAAATCTGCCTCAGCAGATTTTTATCAATTAGCATTTCCCTCGATATTGCAATAATTTCAGATACACAAAACAGTGCGGACGGTTGTGTACACTTTCCTTTTCCCACCTTTTTCTGTCTTATGTTTTACGGTTATTCCGCATTTTGATTATTCCACGGTTACTACTTTTGCCAGATTCCTCGGCTTATCTACATCCAGGCCTTTATCCAGGGAGACGTAATACGCAAGGAGCTGTAAAGCGGCGGAGGCGGGCATTACCATGAATTCATCCCGCATTGCCGGAAGCCGGAACACTCCTTCCCAAGCAGTTTCTTTGTCCAGCGTATAGGTTTCTTTCATAAATAGAATGACTTCTGCACCTCTGGACTGGACTTCCCTTATATTGGAGAACTCTTTCGACTGCACCTTATCCTGTGTTACCACTGCAACCACTGGGGTGTCCTCGGTAATCAGCGCAATAGTTCCGTGCTTGAGCTCTCCCGACGCATATGCCTCGGAATGGATATAGGAAATCTCCTTCAGTTTCAGCGAGCCTTCCAGTAAAATGGAGTAGTCCAGTCCACGACCTATCATAAACACGTCTTTGGCATTTAAAATGCCTCTCGCGATGTAGTGAATCTCTTCCCTTCTGTCCAGTACCTGTTTGATTACCTCCGGTACCCTCATAAGCTCCGCAGCAAACTCTTACATTTTCTGCATATCAAAGACTCTCTTTACATAAGCCATACGTCCGGTTAGAAGATAAAGTATGGCCAACTGTGTCGTGTATGCCTTCGTGCTCGCCACAGCAATCTCCGGTCCGGCATTCGTATAAATTACGTAATCGCTTTCCCTCGCTATGGAAGCTCCCCTTACATTCACGATGGCAAGAGTCTTTGCGCTGTTCCTTTTCGCATATTTAAGAGCCTCCAAGGTATCAATAGTCTCTCCCGACTGGGAAATAGCGATTACCAGCGTTTTGTCATCCACGACGGTATCCGCATACATGAACTCGCTCGCCAATTCCACATCGATGTGCATCCGCACGAGAGACTGCATCAGCGCCTTTCCTACCAGCCCGGCGTGCATTGCCGTTCCGCAGGCAACCACACAGACACGGTCGCAGTCCCCGAGCAGGCTGTCCGGAACGCCATCCTCCGTGAAATCCGGTATCCCGTCTTTGATTCTCGCCTCGATGGTTTCTCCAATCACTTCCGGCTGTTCCATGATTTCCTTTTCCATATAAAAAGGATAGCCGCCCTTGCTGCTACGATTCAGATCCCAGTTCACCGTCAACCATTCCGGTTCCACAGGTTCTCCCGATAGATCGTACAGTTCCACCGCATTCTCCTTGAGCGTCAGAATATGTCCCTCGGGCAGGACGAAGTATTCCTTCGAATACTGTCCCAGAACCGTCACGTCCGAAGCCAGCATCGCGCCGCTTTCCGTCCGTGCGGTTACAATGGGGCTTACGTTTCTGACGGCAAAAACAGTACCCGGTATATCTTCAAACATGATTCCGAGCGCAAAAGTACCCTTTAATTTCAGAACTGTTTTCTGGATTGCCAAATATGGATCACTTCCGTAAAAATGCGAAAGCACAGCCGCAACCACCTCACTGTCTGTCTGTGAATGCAGTTTATCGTACAAATCATACTTTTTGATTAAGTCTCTGTAATTTTCAATGATTCCGTTATGAATTACCGTTACTTTCTCATATTTATGAGGATGCGCATTCTCATCGCTGACGCCGCCATGGGTCGCCCATCTCGTATGTCCGAGCCCGCAGGTACCTTCTATCGTCTCATTTTCACACAGATTTCTTAAATCTTTTACTCTTCCCGCACATTTATAAATCCGTGTCTCACCCGTTTTGTTTGCACATACCGCAATACCCGCACTGTCATAGCCCCTGTATTCCAAAGTCTCCAGGGCATCCAGCATAATGCCCTTCGCCTCATTTTTACCTGTATAACCAATAATTCCACACATAGATTTTCCTCATCTTTCTCTATTTACATTTTATATAAATCATAGTCACAATATATTTCTTTCGAGCTGTATATATCATACAGCCGTCCTCCGTTATGCCGTCTTTGTTTTGCGGTTACCCGCATATTTGTCGACATATCTCGCACCGGAAGCCGTACGGGAAGGTATCCGCCGAATTTTCGATAACCTTCCTCCCTCGTTAACCTGGAAGCTTCATATTCCAGGTGCATGGCGCTAGATGGGAAAATATAGGAAATTATTGTATACAACCGATACACATCAGGTTTTGTGTATCTGAAATGAATGCAATATCACATTTAATATTTAATTTTCAAGGTCCGATTTACTTGAGGCATTATACCACACTTCTTTTTTGCTGTAAACTTTTTGCTGTTATAGCTCTTACTGTCGTAAGAAGACTGCAAATTTTATTTTCTTTATATATCTTATTATTATTGGAATATTATGGAACTCTTAGGTAAAAAGAATTTCAATAAAAGCCGGCAAAGAACTATAGGATTTCCTTGCCGGCACGTCTAAATATACATATTATTTATTTAATACATATTCCTTAAATATATACCCTTTATTTACTTAATTAACTTATTAGCGGATTTATATTATAA
>JAAYNW010000070.1 GCA_012520655.1 Clostridiales bacterium
CATTTGTTGTGCCCGTTGTGTTGGTATTACCGCATGCGGTAACGAAACCGAGCATGAGGACAATAAGAGAAACCGATATCAGTTTTTTACTGTTTTTCATAACATTCCCTCCATCTTCTATCAATTTTAAAACATATAACACCCTAAACATATAAATGTCGGAACAGATAGGTGTTCCTTAAGTATTATGTTCATGAAGAAAAAAAATATACGGAAGCAGGAAATAAAAATGGAGTTCAGACCTTGTATAGATATTCATAACGGTAAGGTGAAGCAGATTGTAGGCGGAACTTTAAGAGACGAAGGCGATGCGGCAAATGAAAATTATGTATCGGAGAAAGACGCGGTATTTTATGCAAATTTATATAAAAAATACCATTTAAAAGGCGGGCATATTATCTTGCTGAACTCTTCGGTCAGCGATTTTTTCGAAGCGACCAAAATGCAGGCAATAAAAGCTTTGCGTGCATATCCGGGAGGACTGCAGATCGGAGGAGGCATTACGGCCGACAATGCAATAGAATATATAAGAGAAGGCGCCTCGCACGTTATCGTAACTTCTTATGTTTTCAAAGATGGCAACATAAAATATGAAAATCTGGATAAATTAATCGCAAAAGTAGGAAAAGAAAAAATTGTCATAGATTTGAGCTGCCGAAAAAAAGATGGAAGATATTATATTGTTACCGATAGATGGCAGAAATATACGGAAGTGGAATTATCTTATCGGACGCTTGACGAATTCTCCGACTATTGTGATGAATTCCTGATTCATGCGGTGGATGTGGAAGGAAAAGCAAACGGAATCGAAGAGGAGTTAGCAGAGATGCTTGGAAATTGGAATAAGATTCCGATTACCTATGCGGGAGGAGTTCATGATTTTAAAGATTTGGAAAAATTAAAGGCTTTCGGAAAAGATAAAATAAACGTGACGATAGGAAGCGCCCTCGATTTGTTCGGAGGAAACATGAAGTGGGAAGAGGTCACGGCATATATTGCGAACAAAAAAGAACCTATCTGATGCAAAGATAGGTTCTTTCCTTAATCCGTTACCAAATCCGTTACCATATTACAAATTCTAAATAAGAATCATTATTAATAATACAAACATATTATTAAATAATAAAGTACATTATTTATATATGAAAAGGCACATGTTGATACTGATTAAAGCTTGTTATAACAGTTATACGCTGATTATAACTTGGATACGTTAACAGCCTGAGGACCTTTTTCGCCATTGATTACTTCGAATTCAACAGCAGCGCCTTCTTCAAGAGATTTGAAGCCGTCCATGTTAAGTCCTGAGTAATGTACGAATACATCATTGCCCTGCTCATCAGAGATGAAGCCGTAACCTTTTTGGTTGTTAAACCATTTTACTGTACCTTTGTTCATTTGAGATACCTCCAACAAAATAAATATATCGTATCCTATTACACGACATCCATAGAATAGCATAAGTTAACGAAAAAGTAAATGAAAATGTTAATAAAATTAGAAAAAAAATAAAATTAGGTTTTTTAAAAAATCATGCAAAAAGTGCAAATACATTTCTGAGAGCATATGATAACATGAAAAAGGATTAATCAGTAATCCAAATGTAAAATTCCCCTTTTACATGGAAAAGACACTTGCTCTTGAGTAAGTGTCTTTTTTATATAATTAGCCATGTAATTATTAAAAAAGCACTCTGAGCAAGATGCTTTCATATCGAGATATATGAGAAAGGTATGGTTACTACTATGGAAGGTGACGCAAGAAGAAAAAAAATACTCGAAATACTGCATGAAGAAACCTTGCCGATATCGGGAACGGAGCTGGCGGGCAGACTAGGTGTAAGCAGACAGGTAATTGTACAGGATATTGCACTTTTGCGGGCGACTGACAAAAATATACTTTCTACGAATAAGGGATATATTCTATTTGTAGAGAAATTGAACAGAGGCAGGAAGAGACGCACATATAAAGTAAAACATGCGGATGAAGCTATCCTGGATGAATTAAATACGATTGTTGATCTTGGAGGAAAGATTTTGGATGTGGTAATAGAACACGATATCTATGGACAGATTGCAGCGGATTTGATCATTAACAGCAGAGCGGATGCGGAAGCTTTTGTAAAGCAGACTGTAAGGTATAAAACGAAGCCCTTAAACAATCTCACTTATGGAGTTCATTTTCATACGGTTGAAGCGAATTCGGAAGAAATACTTGAAAGAATAGCCGATGAACTGGATAAAAAGGGATATTTAATCGAGTAAAATGTATTTTGGTCAGCTTGTTTTACTTGCTATTTCCGGGTTTATATACAAGGAAAGGCGGATAGACGATAGGAATCTAACCGGAATATGTAAAAATGTTACAAAAATGTAACAAAATAATTGAATAAAGTTGTGTTTATAAGGTCACTTATGGTAAAATATGGGGAGTTTACTGGAGGTGACTTTTATTATGAATCTCAAAAGGAGAAAAAGTAAGATAAGTTATACGGTCATGATAATCTCCGATTCGGCAAAGAAGCATATGAAACAGTTTCACCTGAAAGCAGGTGCCGTCGGCGCTGTAACGGGAATATTTTTTATTTTGCTGGTATTTTTTATTTGTTATGTAGTGTACAGTTCCATTACACTATCCGATTCTTTGGAACGGAGCAGAAAACAGATGGAACAGATTACGCAGCTGAAGGAAGAAAAAACACAGTTGGAAATTTTAAACGAAGAATTAACGGAAAAAGTATCCATTCTGAGCGAAACTGTCAATCAAAAAGTGGAGGTTGAACAGGCATTGGCGGCAGAGCGGGAAGAAAGTCATCTTCCTAAAGGATTTCCATTAAGCGGTTCAGCACAAATAAAGAGAGCGGAGGAAGAAACGGCTGACGAAGAAGATCAAGATACGGAACAAGAAAATACAATTGTAAATATGGAAACCAAAGAAGTTATATTTACGGCGGCGGCAGGTATTAACGTAATTGCCTCCGGCGCAGGAACGGTAACTGCGGTGGATACGGATGTCGAATATGGTCATTCTATCAGCATTGATCACGGAAACGGTTATATAACTGTTTATCGTAATGCCGGCAATCCAATGGTAAAGGTTGGAGATGAAGTGATAAGAGGTGCCATATTGTACGTAATATCCGAAGAAAATACGGATATGGGATACAGCATTAAGCAAGAAGATACATATATTGATCCAATGGAAATGATTGAAATTAATGGTTAGGAGGAGCATATGTTGGGTAAAAAATCTACAGAGCATTTGAATGCAAAAATTAGCAGCGTAATAGGTGCGGATATGGTAATGGAAGGCAATATTACCGCAAAAGAGACGATTCGCATTGAGGGAACGGTAAAGGGCGATGTGAGCTCTGAAGGAATTCTGATTATTAGTTCATCGGGAAAGGTAATCGGAAATGTAAAAGCCAGCAATATTATGGTAGGCGGAACTATTGAAGGAGACATGACTTCCAACGGAAGAATCGAAGTATCTGCTACCGGAAAAATAAACGGCAATATTAGGACAAAGAGTCTTATCATCGACGAGAACGCTGTTTTCCAAGGGCAGTGTACTATGAATACGCAGGAAGCGGATATAGTGGCCGTGAAAGCAGCAGAAAAAGAAGAAAAAATGGAAGAAACAACAGAATAAAGCAGCAGTAATATGATATATAGAAGAAATAAATTAAAAAAAATCACTTCAACGAATTCGCTGAAGTGATTTTTTTAATTATTTTGAGTCCATTCTTCCGAATACCAATTCGTATCCGTCATTGCCATAGTTAAGAGAACGGTTTACACGGCTGATTGTAGCGGTAGAAGCACCGGTTTTTTCAGCAATTTCCAGATAAGTTTTGTGGTCGCGCAGCATTGCAGCAACTTCGAATCTCTGTGAAAGGGACAACAATTCATTGACCGTACATAAATCTTCAAAAAAGCTGTAACACTCTTCCTTGTTTTTTAAACTAAGAAAGCCATCAAAAAGATGGTCAACAGCGTCCGTCCTTATTTTTTTATTCATATTGTAATACCTCCGAATACTTTTCAGCTTTAAAGTTTCACAGCTAAATATGTTTTTATTTTATCATACTAAAGTCGTGAAGTAAAGGAGGGACTTTAAAAGTCATTGCTTTGTTATGTGAACTTTGTTATGTGAATCAAAGTTTGGACTTGCCATGTGGTTTTTAATACTATATAATAAAGTATAGAGGTGTTGTTATGACAATTGATAAGGATGATTTGTTAAATAGCATAATAGAAAGTTTGGATCGGATACAGTATATAAAGCTAGAGGATATTCCCAATATAGATTTGTATATGGATCAGGTTACGACGTTTATGGATAAAAAATTAAAGAGTACGACGAGAAACCCGGAAGATGACAAGATTCTAACGAAAACAATGATTAACAATTATGCCAAGAATGATTTGCTGCCGCCTCCGGAAAAGAAAAAGTACTCCAAAGAGCACATTTTGCTTTTGATTTTTATTTATTACTATAAAGGAATATTGACAATTAATGATATTCAGACTTTGCTTAACCCGCTGACAGAGCACTTTTTTCAGAACGAAGAATTTGGTCTGGGGAACGTGTATAAGGAAGTATTCAGCTTAGAAAAGGAGCAGGTGGATGTTCTCAAAGAAGACGTAATGAATAAATTCCATATCTCGAAAGATACCTTCCGGGATGCGCCTGAGAGCAATAAGGATTTTCTGCAGTTGTTTTCTTTTATATGTATGCTGAGTTTTGATGTGTATGTAAAGAAACTGTTAATAGAGAAGATGGTAGATAGTTTTGGGAAAGCAGCAGATGAGAAGAAAAAAGAAGGGAGAAAAGAAAAGTCCGAATCGGAAAAGAAATAAAATAGGATAAATACAGGAGTTGTCATAAATATTTGGCAATTCCTTTTTTGATTTAGTAAGAACAGGCATTTGAGAAATTCGACAATTAACAATATTTTTTTTACTTTAATATAAATGAAGATTCCGCAAGAATCAATACGTTATAATAAATGAAAACGTTATAATTAATGAAAGGGAAAAGGAAGGGGTGAGAAGTATTAGTCAAATGAATAAGGAAGAACAGCTGTCGGAGATGATTGATACTTATCAAAACCTTGTTTTCTCCATTTGCTATAAAGTGACAGCGGATTATTTTGCCGCCGAAGATTTAACGCAGGAGGCCTTTTTAGCCGCCTATAAGAATTTGGATTCTTTTGAAGGAACCAACGAAAAGGCTTGGCTGTGCAGAATTGCTACCAACAAGAGCATCGACTATTTAAGAAGTGCCGGCAGAAGAGTGGTGCCCACTGAAGATATTTTTTTTGAACAGCAAAGTGAAACGAGAAGTTCTCCTGAGGAAATGTGTCTGGAGAAAGAGGTGCGGGAAAGGCTGTTGGAATATTGTAGCAAGTTAAAATCCCCCTACGATGAAATTGCCAAAGCCGTTTACTATGATGAAATGAAGGCAGAGGAAATTGCAAGACGGAGAAATGAGAACATAAAAACCGTGCAGACACAAATTTACAGGGCGCGGGATATGCTCAGAAAACTGTATGGAAAGGAGAGAAGCGCATGAAGGAAGAATATGGATATTTGGATGACAAAGAGCTGCAGGATTTGATTGCGCAAGTGGAAAACGGTGGGATGGTTATGCCACCGGTATATTTAAAAGACCAGATAATGGGTGAGGTGTTAAAGGCGGCATCGGAATCCGAAAAAACGGCCCCTGGAAACGTACAGAGCGAAAACAATACCATTTTCTCGAACCTTGAAAAACGAAAAAATGCAGCTAAGATGCAGTTCTTAACATACAGTTTGAAAATTTTAGCGGCTGCGGCGATGGCGGTATTCTGCCTGACAGCCGTACCCATGGACTTCTCCGGAACCCCTGCCATATGGAAAGGAAATAATATGGAACAGCGGATAAATAGAGATATGGAGCGGTATGAAGAAGAAAGTAAAAAACTGCTCGATGAAAAACCGCTGGATATGAAAAATGAGTATAAAGACAATCTAAAAGAATTGATAAGCGATAAATCAGAGGAACTTATTCATATATGGAGCGACTTAACAAATTAAAAATGGAGGAATAGAATAATGAATAGAACAAAAAAGAATAGGTTTTTAACATTTTGCTTCTCGCTAATTCCAGGAGCGGGAGAGATGTATTTAGGGTTTATGAAGATGGGAGTCAGTTTGATGGGTCTGTTTTTCGGAACGGTGGCGATTCTTCAATTTCTTGACCTTGGTATTATCGGGTATTTTTCAGTACTCATATGGTTTTACAGCTTTTTCCACGTCAATAATCTGATAAGTCTTTCCGATACCGACTTTGCCAATATGCAGGATGAATATTTGTTCAGCATAGAAAGATTTTTCGAAATGGATAAAAAAGGAATTCAAAAGCATAGGAAGTTGATTGCCGCTGTACTGATGGCTGCAGGCGTCATCCTATTATGGAACGGATTTATTGATATATGCTACTCCTACCTGCCTGAGTACATTGTCAGATTCCTTAGTCGCATAGGGTACACAATTCCTAAGATTGGTGTCGGAACCGGCATTATAATAGGTGGATTTTATATGATTAAAGGAAAAAAAGATGATTTAAATGAAGTAATCATCGATATCGAAGCGGAAGAAAATATGCAGACAAGAGCGGCCGAGGAGATAGTGGAAAGGAGCGCAAATGGATCAGAAACAGATAATAAAAACGCATAGAGTTGGTACGGTAACGTTTGGCGTTCTGCTTGTGTTGTTTGGAATATTGTTTATCGTGCATATTTTTGTACCGGAATTGGATTACCGGGTAATATTTCGCCTATGGCCTTGTATCTTCATATTTTTAGGACTGGAGGTGCTTGTGGGCAATCATAAAGTCTCCAAAATAGAGAATGAGGAGACAGGAAACACTGTTAACTTCGTGTATGATAAGGCAGCAATCTTTCTAATGATTTGTCTCTTCTTTTTTGCAATGCTAATGGCGGCAGTCGATTACTCTATTCAGTATGAAAATGTCATATATACGACACTCTGGTAATAAGCCCGGCATTAAAAAGCTACTAACTATGAACATTAAGTTAGTAGCTTTTTGCTTGTATGAAACATCGATATATTACTGTTGAATTATTTGTATGCAGTAATAAAAATATTTACTGTAAAAAAAATTTTTTTCTCACTTTTTAATTGGATAATACAATAATTAAAAGGAATTTGATAACTATATGAATTAATGCGATAATATTTTGAAAGGTACCATACTTACTTGATTTTTCGGCATTTTTAAGGAGAGATAGAAGTTGTTAAAAGGTGTAAAAATAAAAAGAAGTTCAATAACGTTTTCTTAACAATAACTT
Organism: Clostridiales bacterium; assembly: GCA_012520655.1. GTDB lineage: Bacteria > Bacillota > Clostridia > Lachnospirales > Lachnospiraceae > Kineothrix. The sequence goes on from JAAYNW010000070.1 coordinate 7,358, forward strand.
TGATAAAATATTTGTATAAAGATGCCGGTTAGGGATTGACATTTTAAATGTAATAGTATTAAATTAATGGTAGATAGTTTGTTTATTTTATAAAAACATGTGAAAATGAGAATAGATATCAGCTCATGATAATCACAAACGTAATATACTAAATAGCGGTAAATGATAAGGTTAAGTTTGCATAAGCTGATGATTACCGCCGGGGGATTGGACATTTGGCTATGAAGACACAAGTTAGTGATACTTACGGAAAATAAAGATTTATGTTTATGCCTGATAGGGCTGTGCTTGTGTAAAAAGTCAGCTCACTATTTAGGCATAACTTTTTTCTATAATACAAAGTGTTGGTATGTAAGCTTTAAAGGATAAAAAAGTAAACACAATCAAGGAGGAAGAGAGTAATGAAGAAAAAAACTGGATGGAAAATAAAAAAAATTCGGTTGTTTCAAAAACTTTCAGCAAAGAAATCAATTAAAGTGAGATTGCAGGTAACAAGTGCGATGGTTGTGACTGCGCTTTCGATTATATGGGGATTGGTCTGCGGAGTACTGTTATATAGTGATGCGTTAGGCAATATGCACCTGCGCATTCAAGATTCGACGGCGGCATACAGTCAATCCGTGCAAAACGCTATTCGGGTTTATACGAACAGAATGTCTGTAATGATTGAGGATACATCTATTGTAGATTCTAAGAAGTCGTTAGAAAGAAGAATTGAACTTATGGGACGCCTTGCCAAGGAATATGGTTTTGAGACTCTTACATTGGCAGATGCATCGGGAGAAACCACAGACGGTGCGAACGTGGCGGATCAGGAATATTTCAATATGTCGATGGCAGGACATACTTACATATCTACTACACAAGTTAACAATTCTACAGGGAAAACGGTATTAATCGTGTCCGCAAAGCTACATACCGGCTTTGACGGTATTGCAATTGCTACGCTTGATAGTAATACCTTTAGCGGAATGGTGAAGGATATTGCTATCGGAAAGTCCGGATACGGATTTATTACGGATAAAAATGGCAAGATTATAGCTCATAGCAATCAGGAAGTTGTAGACAACCAGACAAACTATATCGAACTTGCGAAAGAAGACGGATCTTATGCGCAGATGGCTTCGGTAATTCAAAGTATGATTTTGGGAGAAACGGATACAAAATCTGCTAGGCTGGAGGGCTCGAACCTGACGATAGGTTATACGCCGATTCCCGGTACTGACGGCTGGTCTATGGGCGTTGCGGTAAAAACATCGGAATTGATGAAGAACTTCTATATTTCAATCGTGATAACCCTTATTCTACTCATACTCTCAGTTTTTATTTCTATATATCTTATGAAGAGAATTGCTAATCCTATTGTTAATCCGATTATCAATATGGTAAAGCGTCTGGAGCTTTTGGCGCAAGGAGATTTGCACTCGGAAGTACCGCAGTATACAACGGAGGATGAAATAGGAACGTTGTCCCAATCATTGACAATAACTGTAAATTCTTTAAGCGAAATTATCGGTGAAACCTCTTCTGTGCTTAGTTCTTTGGAAAAGGGAGATTGTACTGTCAAATCTGAACTGGAATATCAAGGAGACTTTATACAGATAAAGACAGCGTTAGAGGGTATAATTTCTAACCTGAATAAGATATTCTTAAACTTTAGAACTTCTATAGATCAGATGTCGGGCGGAGTACAGCAGTTATCCGACGCTGCACAGGAACTCGCGTCCGGTGCGGCTGAGCAGGCAGCATCGGTAGAAGAATTGAATGAAGCCGTAACTATGGTGGCTGAGCAGTCTGAGAAAAATATCGATAACATGAAGAAAGCTTCGGGATATGTAAAGCAAACCGGGGAAGGCGTAGAAGAAGGCAACGCACATATGAAGAAGCTGGAAATCGCCATGGATCGGATAAGCGAAGACTCCGAAAAAATATCCGGTATCACAAAATCATTGCAGGATATTGCATCTCAGACAAACCTGTTGGCATTAAATGCTGCTATTGAAGCGGCCCGTGCGGGAGAAGCCGGTAAAGGCTTTGCCGTAGTTGCCGATGAAGTACGTATTCTTGCGGCTAAAGCATCAGAGTCGGCAAAACAGACCAATGAACTGATACAGCATGCGGTAGAATCCATTGCCGAAGGAAAAAGAATATCTGCAGAAACCGCTAAGATACTTCAAAGCGTGGAAGCTACCACCGTATTTGTTGAGCAGACAACCAAGGCAGTAGAAATCGCATCTATAGAGCAGACAAAGGCTATCGAGAATATTAATACGGGATTGTCGCAAGTTGCTTCGGTTGTACAAAATAATGCGGCTACAGCAGAAGAAAGCTCGGCTTCCAGTGAACAGCTGGCGGCGCAGGCACAGTTAATGCAAGAAGAAATCGCGTGGTTAAAGTTAATGTAAATATAGAATTTTCTCTCACAAAAAAGCGCCCGATGCGAAAATGTGCATTGGGCGTCTTTTTTGTATCTTTTAAGATATTACTTTACAGCTTCTCTCGCAAATTGCGTGTTGACCAAAGTCTCATAAGGAACCCGTTCGGATAATTCACCTGCTTCATCCAGAATATTTTGTAGAAGGATGAATGAATCCTCTTCGAATATCAGGTTATCCTTCCATGTATCCTGCTCGTAGTACCTCGTTACAATAGTAGTAATAGTGTCCAAATCGGTTTCTTCGAATTGCGGTGCCATTGCTTTCGCTATTTCTTCAGGTTTATGGTTGTTTACATAGTCCATACCTTTTTGAAGCGCATTAGTGAAGGATTGAATAATTTGAGGATTTGCATCAATATAGCTCTTTTTGGCACTGAAAGCGGTGTAGGGAACATAACCGGAATCCTCTCCGAGTGAAGCGACTACATAACCGTCACCTTTTGTCTCCAAAGAAGTGGCATGAGGCTCGAATTCAATTGTGAAATCGCCCTGTCCGCCTGAAAAGGCCGCTGCTGTGGAGCCGAAATCAATGCTTTGGTCAATGCTCAGATCAGCTTTCGGGTCAATATTATTTTTCTTTAATATATATTCGAAAACCATTTCGGGCATCCCCCCGGCTCTTCCGCCAAGAACATTTTTACCTTTTAGCATTTCCCATGAGAAATTATCGATTGGCTGTCTGGATACGAGGAAATTGCCGGCGCGTTGTGTAAGCTGCGCGAAGTTAACGACATAATCCTGAGTGCCTCCGATATATGTGTAGATTGTGCTCTCGCTTCCCATAAAGCCGATATCAGCTTCGTCCGTAAGAACAGCAGTCATCGTTTTATCTGCGCCGAAACCGGTAACTAATGTTAAGTCTATTCCTTCTTCTTCAAAGTAACCTTCTTCTATGGCAACGTACATAGGAGCATAGAAGATAGAATGCGCTACTTCGTTTAAGGTAACCTTTGTTAAGTTTTTTCCGGGAGTGATGCCGGCGGCTTTGTCTGTTTTCCCGCAGCCGGCAATACAGCTTAGAAGAAACAGTAAGCACAAGCTGAGAGCAATGACTTTGTGAGCCAATGAAAATGAAGTATGTTTCAGCATTTTTTCATAATTCCTCCATAAATATCGATGGTTTATTGTATGAAAAGGGAAGAAAAATGTGTTTGTCCGGTAGGTAGGGTTTATCTGGACAATGACTAACAAAATAGTTATAATATTTTATGAATAGAATATTAGAAGAGGCCGCAAGCGTTTGTTTCGGCAATGGTATGGAGGGTAAGTAAGATATGGGATTGATAAAATCAATTAAAAGTGCCGTAAACACGGCTATGGCAGACCAGTGGAGAGAATATTTTTATTGCGATGCGCTGAGCGGTGATGTATTAGTAACAAAAGGGAAAAAACGTATTAATAACAATAAGAGCAGCAACACGAAAGGTGAGGAGAATATTATTACGAATGGATCCATCGTCGCTGTCAATGAAGGACAGTGCATGATTATCGTGGATCAAGGAAAGATTGTGGAATTCTGTGCGGAAGCAGGTGAATTCATATACGATACTTCTACGGAGCCGACTTTATTTTATGGAGAATTCGGGGAAAACGTAGGGCGTACATTTGCGACGATCGGCAAGCGTTTTACCTTCGGCGGAGATACGGCTAAGGACCAGAGAATTTATTTCTTCAATACGAAAGAAATAATGGGAAATAAATACGGTACGGCGAGCCCGGTGCCTTTCCGGGTAGTAGACCGCAACATCGGTCTGGATGTGGATATCGCTATCCGGTGTAATGGAGAATACTCCTATAAAATTACTTACCCTCTTTTGTTTTATACAAATGTATCAGGAAATGTAACGAATGATTATACGAGAGATATGATTGACAGCCAATTGAAAGCGGAACTCATGACCGCTTTGCAGCCGGCATTTGCTAAGATTTCCGATATGGGCATCCGTTATAGCGCGATACCGGCACATACGATGGAGCTTGCGGACGCTTTGAACGAAGTGTTATCCGCAAAGTGGTCGGAGCTTAGAGGAATATCGATAGTTTCCTTCGGTGTTAATTCCATGAAAGCGTCTGAAGAAGATGAAGCGATGATTAAGGAACTGCAGAAATCTGCGGTGCTCAGATCTCCCGATATGGCAGCCGCTACTCTGGTAGGAGCGCAGGCTGAGGCGATGAAAGCGGCAGCTTCCAATGAATCTACAGGACCTATGATGGCATTTGCGGGTATGAACATGGCAAATATGGCAGGCGGAATGAATGCAAACGCCTTATTCGGATTGGCGGGGCAGAGCGGCCAGGAAGCTAATGCAGTACATACACAAGCGACTAAACAGACAGACGGATGGAACTGCTCTTGCGGAAGAACGGGAAATAAAGGGAAATTCTGTGAGGAGTGCGGTACTCCCAAGCCGACTGACGGATGGGTATGCAGTTGCGGAGCTGTAAATAAAGGAAAGTTCTGCAGCGAGTGCGGAAACAAAAAACCGGTTGGCGAACCTTTGTATAGATGTGACAAATGTGGATGGGAACCGGAGGAACCGAAAAATCCGCCGAAATTCTGCCCGGAATGCGGTGATTCCTTTAATGAAGACGATGTACGGCAATAAAGACCGCCGGTGTTCAGTTTGACGAAACGTATGGAATAAAAGAAGAACAGTCCTCTTGTAAGCGGATACCTACAAGAGGACTTTGCTTGAAGGCGGGTGAATAGGGATTTGGTTGCGGCTATCATTGTTTTTGTGCTGATACTTGTGGTTCTCCTTGCAGGATTGATTGTTATCGGCTCGGTAAAAGAAAAAATACGCGCTTTTAGCCGCTTGGCCTGGGGAACTAATTCGATTACCGAAGGTATCGAAAGGATGCAAACGGAATATTCTTCCACACCGAAATCGGTATTGGCCATGACCGGTTTGTATTTGCCAAAGATTACGGCAGATTTTCCTGAATTTAAATATGATGAGATGAAAAGACGTGCAGAAAACGTTCTTGTATCTTATTTCTTAGGAAAAGATAAGGAAGATGCGACGCTTTTAAAAGACGGAAATCAAGAATTGAAAGATAAAATTCGTTCAGAAATTGACATGAATAAGGCAGCAGGAATTCGAGAGCATTTTGAAATATAACATTGATTTGATTTATATACAGGACAGAACCTTGGTAGAAGATGAGAGAGATTATGTTCTGGGTTTAAATTGCCCGAATTGCGGCGCACCTATAGCGGGATTAGGCGCTAAGGTATGCGAATACTGCGGTACGCCGGTAATCGAGCTTAATATTAAAGTATGGACATTTAGCGATGTGAGAGAGGTGCGATAATGCGTTCTTGACAGCATCGATTTGAAAGGGAACGGACAAGAAGATATGAGTATTTATGATACACTGAACGAACAACAGAAACAGGGAGTTTTTACGGTTGAAGGGCCTGTTTTGCTGTTAGCGGGAGCAGGAAGCGGCAAAACCAGGGTGCTGACGCATAGAATCGCTTATCTGATAGATGAATTCGGGGTACAGCCATGGAACATTATGGCGATTACTTTTACCAACAAAGCGGCAGGTGAGATGCGTGAACGTGTGAACAATATTATCGGTCATGGAGCGGAACAAGTATGGGTATCCACTTTTCATTCCACTTGTGTAAGAATTCTTAGAAGATACATAGACAGGCTTGGATTCGATAATAATTTTACTATATATGACACGGATGATCAGAAAACTGTGATGAAGGACATTTGCAAACGTCTGCAGATAGATACGAAGATGCTAAAAGAAAGGACTTTGTTGAGCGCGATATCCGCTGCAAAGGATGAGCTGATTTCCCCTATCGATTATCAGCTACAGGCAATGGGTAATTTTAATAAAACAAAAATCGCAGGCGTATATCATGAATATCAGGCAGTTCTGCGTAAAAACAATGCTCTCGATTTCGATGATTTAATTGTGAAAACCGTGGAGCTTTTTAAAGCTTGCCCTGAGGTACTTAACAGCTATCAGGAGCGTTTTCGTTATATCATGGTAGATGAGTATCAGGATACGAATACGGCGCAGTTTGAACTTATCCGTCTGTTAGCGGATAAATACCGGAATCTCTGTGTGGTGGGAGATGATGACCAGTCTATTTACAAATTCAGAGGGGCCAATATAAGAAATATTCTCGATTTCGAAAAGGTGTATTCGGAGGCCACTGTTATCAAGTTGGAGCAGAATTACAGATCCACGCAGAATGTGCTGGACGCTGCTAACGCAGTTATCAAGAACAATGTGAGCCGTAAGGAGAAAGCGCTCTGGACAAAAAAAGGAGAGGGCAGCAGAATTCATTTCAAACAGTTCGACACGGCTTTTGAGGAAGCGGAATATATAGCTGACGATGTGGCGAAGAAAAAGAGAGAAGGAATGTCATCTTATGGAGAGTGTGCCGTTCTTTACAGAACGAATGCGCAGTCACGTATGCTGGAAGAACGTTTCGTTGTAAAAGGAATTCCTTATGATGTGGTTGGCGGTACCAACTTCTATTCAAGGAAAGAAATAAAGGATATGCTTGCCTATTTAAAGACGATTGATAATGGCAGGGATGACGTAGCGGTAAAACGAATTATCAATGTACCGAAAAGGGGAATCGGAGCAACTACGATTGTGCGCGTACAGGAGTATGCCGATATGAAGAATATCAGCTTTTATGACGCGCTCAAAGAAGCTGATCAAATCATGTCCATCGGGAAAAGTGCGGTTAAGCTTATGCCGTTTGTTACTATGATACAGTCTTTTCGCAGCAAATTGGAATATTACAGTCTGGAGGACCTGATAAAAGACGTTATAGAGACGACCGGATATGTTAAGGAATTGGAAGAATCCGGCGAGGAGGATGCAGAAGACAGAATTAACAATATCGATGAATTGATCAGCAAGATAGTATCTTATCAGGAAACCCACGAAGAACCAAAGCTGAGCGAGTTTTTGGAAGAGGTTGCTCTGGTTGCCGATATTGACCGTATCGAGGATGACGGGAACAGAGTTCTCCTTATGACACTGCACAGTGCAAAGGGGCTGGAATTCTCTCATGTATATTTGGCGGGAATGGAGGACGGAGTATTTCCCGGCTATATGACGATTACTTCCGATAATCCCGAGGATATCGAAGAAGAAAGGCGGCTTGCCTATGTAGGTATTACGAGAGCCAAGGAGGATCTGACCGTTACTTGCGCAAGGCAGAGAATGTTGCGGGGAGAAACACAGTATAATCCTATCAGCCGTTTTATAAAAGAGATACCGGAGGAACTTCTGGACGGTAAATTACCGTCTGCCCGGCGCCGCGATTATGTAGAATACGAGGACGATTCCTATGAACGCAGCCACTTCAAGGCAAAGCCTTTCGGGATGAACTATATGTCTTCGAATGAAAGCGCTACATCTGAAAAAAGATATCAGAGAATCTTCGATAAAAGTGCGGTATCCCAGCCTTCCAAGCCGAAGCCTAAGGCAGTTGCGGTGCCCAAACGGACACCGGTGGAAAATAGACCCTTTATTGCCGGGGGAGGTGTAGGAAGCTTAAGTAAAGTAAACGGATTGTCTAAGGGCGTTCCGGATACGGGTGAAATCAACTATGGGGTAGGCGACCGGGTACGCCATGTTAAGTACGGAGAGGGAACGGTTGCAAAGATGGAAAAAGGGCCGCGGGATTATCAGGTGACGGTCGTATTCGATGAAGCGGGACAAAAGATTATGTATGCGGCTTTTGCAAAACTGAAAAAGCTATAATGAGAAAGATTGATTTAAAATCGAAATTTTCGCTAAAATTAATGAAAAACTTATAGTAAAAATTTGGAATTAGTGTTATATTATATAATATATGTTAAAGATTAAAGTATGTAAAAGTTGGCAGTGATATAATTCATAAACTGAGTTTCAATCGGCAACAATAAATGGAATAAAGGCAAAGAGAGGTATACACTATGAATAAGTTAAGCAAATTAGAAGAATATATTGATATGTCCAGAATCAATGAACTATTGGGTAGAAAAGAACAGGAGAAAAAAAAGTGTAATACTGTGCTTTGGGTATTTGCGATTATTGGGTTGATTGCCGCTGTTGCAGGAATTGCCTATGCAGTATACCGCTATTTTACTCCGGATTACTTAGAAGATTTCGAAGATGATTTCGACGAAGACTTCGACGATGATTTTTTTGAAGATGAAGAAGACGATTTCGAAGATAATACAGATACACACAAATAATAAAAATGTTACTGTATATGTAATCAGTTTGTGGGAAATCAGGCGGAATGTACTTGTGCGTACATTCCGTTTTTGGTATTGTAGAGGGAGAAATATAGGAAGACTGGATAACGTTCGGATTGATTTCGGTTAATATATAAAGAAGGGATAAGTACATTAAGGATGAAAAAAGGACAGATAATAGAGGGGATAGTGTGTAAGATTGACTTTCCCAACAAAGGAATAGTGAATTGTGAGGAAGGGACATGCGTTGTAAAAAATACGATTCCGGGACAAAGAATTTCCTGCAGAATTAACAAAGTAAGGAAAGGAAAAGCAGAAGGGCGGTTACTTCAGATACTGGAGAAGTCTCCTCTTGAAACAGAAAGTTCTTGCCGGCACTTCGGAATCTGCGGAGGCTGCACATATTTGTCTTTGCCTTATGAAGAACAGCTTCGTATTAAAGAGGAGCAGGTAAGAAAACTGCTAGATTCAGTATTATGTAAACAAAAATCCGAATATAAATTTGAAGGAATCAAGAAGAGTCCCCAAATATACGGTTATAGAAATAAGATGGAGTTTTCTTTCGGAGATGAAGAAAAAGACGGGCCCCTTGCACTCGGTATGCACAAGAGGGGGAGCTTCTACGATATCGTGACCGTATCGGAATGTAAGATCATGGATGAAGATTATAGAAAGATTCTGACTTGTACCAAAGATTATTTTGCAGAAAGAAAGATATCCTTTCATCACAGGATGAGTCATGAAGGTTATTTGCGCCACTTATTAGTAAGAAAAGCTGCTAAAACGGGGGAAATATTAATTGCTCTCATTACTACCACACAGGAAGAATATGATTTGACTCCTTTTAAAGAAAGACTGCTGTCTCTGGAATTGGACGGAAAAATAGTAGGTATCCTTCATACGAAGAACGATTCTGTTGCAGATGTGGTAAAGAGCGATGAAACCGTCGTTTTATATGGTCAGGAGTATTTCTATGAGGAATTATTGGGTTTAAAATTTAAGATTTCCCAATTTTCTTTTTTCCAGACCAATACCTTTGGAGCGGAAGTGCTATATGAAACGGTAAGAGAGTATATAGGCTCTCTGTCGGAAGAAGGGAAAAAAGACAAGGTTGTTTTTGACTTATACAGTGGTACAGGAACGATTGCGCAGATGATGGCTTCCGTGGCGGGTAAAGTTATCGGAGTGGAAATTGTAGAAGAAGCGGTGGAAGCAGCTAAGAAAAATGCGAACCTCAACAGTTTACATAACTGTGAATTTATTGCAGGGGATGTATTGAAAGTAATCGATGAGATAGAAGAAAAACCGGATTTCATCATCTTAGATCCACCTCGTGACGGAGTTCATCCGAAAGCTCTGAAAAAGATTATCGACTATAAGGTGGATAGACTAGTCTATATTTCCTGTAAGCCCACAAGCCTTGTACGGGACTTGGAAGTATTTCTGGAGAATGGCTATGAGGTGGAAAGGGCAGTGGCGGTGGATCAGTTTCCGTGGACTGCGAACGTTGAGACGGTAGTTTTGCTGAACGGAAAGGCTAGAGAAATCAAGGGCTGCGGGGATTTTGACGAGATGATGTAGGTGTGTTTTAGAAGAGATTTGAGGTGGGATTCCTTACTTTCCAGGGATGGGGGGTAAGGAATTTTGTACATTTTGGCGGAAGTGGATACGTTTTGGCAAAAGGGATACTATTTGGCAAGGGAGATATAAATAAACAAGAAGTTGACTTTATCGGTGAAAAGAATTATGATAAGCGCACATATAATGCAATTTGATGCAGATGGAGATCGCTAATAGATTAAATGCAGATATCGCAACGGTAGGAGCAATTACAGACAGACTAGTAAAAAAGGGTTTGTTAAGAAAAAGAAACAGAAGGACGATAGAAGGGCGTATCGAATCAGTATCACCAATCAGGGTAGAGATATTGTAGAGAATGTGGACAAAAAAGTAGATTTATGCAATCAGAATGATTTCGTTACAGGAAGGTGATGATATATGAGAATATTGATGGTACCAATGGCAGCAATGGCTGAAACTTCAGGTCCTTTTTCAAGAACGAAGTGGTTTGCACAGGCATTTATCGACCGTGGATATGAGGTTGCTTTATGTGCGGCAAGAGATCCGAATTTTCGTGAAATAAGTGGGACGAAGAATTACTTCTTACCGATACCTACTCCAATGGGGTTACCTCACTTCATCGGTCTTCACACATTTCCTATAGCAGAAAAACTTGGTATGATAAAGCGTAAGACTGTTCATAGTTTTGAGGAAGTGCTTTTTTTAACAGGTGCAAATTCTTATTCTTATTTTACAAATAGCATTGAATGGATAAGAAAAGCAATAAAGGATTTCAAGCCCGATTTGGTTTATGCCGAGTTTAATCTTTCCGCAATTATTGCAGCAAAACTGGAAGGTATTATGGTCTTTTCTAGCTTCAGTTATCCGGCACAGACATGCTATGCAACGTCTCCCCAATATAGTCAGGGTGTGAATAGGGCATTGAAAAAAATAGGAATGAATACAGTTCAGTCATCCCTTGAGATTTTTGAATTTGCCGATCAACTTGTAATTCCAAGCAGCTATGAACTCGAGCCAATTAATAGGCAGAACGTTATATTTATAGGCTCATTAGGTAAAAGAAAAAAGGTTGAGGAAACGAAAAATAAAGATACGATACTTGCCTATATGGGAAATGGAACGATTTCAAAATCAGTTCTGGTAAAAGTCTTAACTGAAGCCTTTTCTGGAAGCAATTTTGAAGTATATAGCAGGAAGAGGGCTGCAGAAAGTTAATGAGAGTAACATACATATTGGAAGTTATTTTGATTTTTCTATATTACTTAATAGTGCAGTTGCTTTTATTAATCACGGTGGACAGAACAGTATGATGGATGGACTGGCATATGCAGTACCGCAGATTATCTGTCCCGGAAAAGTATTTGAAAGAAAATATAACGCAGAAATTATTGAAAAGAATCAAGCAGGAATTCAGCTTACAGAAAAGAATTTTGATGCAGAGAATATAAAAAAAGCAATAACTCTATTTACTGAGAATCAGACTTACTCTGAGAAGGCTAAAAAGCTTGGTGATTCTCTTGCAGCATTGGGAGGAGCAGCAACTGTAATAGACCTGATTGAATGTATGTTTTCAGGGGCAATCGAAGGAAGATTCGTGGGTAAATAATAGAGGTTCTGTTGCCCGAACCCCCTTATTTTTATTGACTGAGAGCAAATTTATCAAGATTTCATTATGTGGTTATAGCTGGAAGAAGAGATGATTTTAATGGCATAACATAAGAATCCGCCATTTTTTTCTGCCATGTAGTATTAAACGTCTGTTAACAGGAGTGTGGAGACGCGCGTACTTTTGCCCCGCAAAAATCCGTAAACATTTCTTCGGTCCTTACAAACGAGTGTGTGAAGAAAAGTCTGTAAATACTGATCTTCTATGATAATAAACGGTCTGAAGGCATAGTGAAAAGCTTTCAGACCTTGTTTTATATATAACAGCACATACCGATGTATGTCAATAGCAGGC
>JAAYNW010000071.1 GCA_012520655.1 Clostridiales bacterium
CATAGCACCGGAAACAATAGTTGCTGCCGTAGCACAAAAAACTAAATTAAATACAAAATTTCCCCACTCGAAATTACCAAAATCTGAAAAAATATTGGATGACAGTTTTCCGATAAAGCCATTGGACTCCCCGCACATAAGTGAATATCCGATAAGTACGAATACCACAGTACCAATGCAGAAGTCCATGAGGTTTTTCATAATGATATTACCTGCGTTTTTTGCCCTCGTAAAACCTGATTCAACCATTGCGAAACCACATTGCATAAAAAATACAAGTGCGGCACCAATAAGGAACCAGACTCCTGTAGAACCGAACATTATACCCGATTCATAAAACAACTCTGTAAAATTTTCCATATAAGCCTCCTTCTGCTCTGAGTTGACATTTCCCCTCAGAAATTTTTTTACAATAAAAAAGGCGCTTTAGAAAAATCTAAAGCACCTTCGCTATTGGTAGCATTATATTCTTACTAATAATATTTGTCAATCTCCTTTTTTATTTTTTCTTAAAAAATTTACGAAAAAATTTATAAAAACAGTGATGCTGATTAATTCCGGATCTGAAGACCTATCTCCCTTCTAATACATTCTCATAGGCTTTGTGTGCCACATCCTGCAGGTTATCGATTACGGCCATATACATCCCTCAATATCGTGAAACTCATTTCCTCAAGCATAACCTGAACGTTTCTGACATTTACCATGACAATATCTTTTATTTCGTCTGAGACCCCCGGATTTTGTGTTTTTACATAAAATTTACGAGCTGCTTACCTCTGACAGATAAAAGATAAAATAGAAAATGTGATAAGCTTTAGTGCGGAAACGGAAAATTTATATCAACAAAATGAGGAGAAGTCTATGAAAAGAAGATTACATCAACTAACCGCTCTGCTTGGAGTATTGATGTTCAGTACATCCGTACTTGCCGGCTGCGGGAATACCGAACCGAGAAAGCAGCGAGGTACCGGTGTCAGAAGAAGGCGTGAAGGTTGTGGCAGCGCCTGACCAGACTGAAACAGGAGCCGAGACGGCGGAAGTCACATCACCTAAGTACATATTTCTGTTTATTGGTGACGGAATGAGTTATCCCCAGATTCAATTGGCAAATTATTATCTGAGTGCCGTTGCTGATACGAATGAAAATGATATTCTGGAATCAAAAAACAATCTGAATATGATGAACTTTCCGGTGGTGGGTTCTGCCCAGACCTATGACAGCACTTCTTTCTGCCCGGACTCTGCATCTACGGCAACGTCTATTTCTACCGGTTACAAGACTTACAGAGGAACAATTAATATGGATGAGACCGGAACGATTTCATATGAAACTATTGCTGAAAAGCTTAAGAAGGCTTATGAAATTACTATGAGCCGTACCGGTGAGGAGAAAAAATTTTCACAGGAAGAATATGTGCTGTATGAGTCTTACGAGCCTCTTACTGTAACAATCACCCATTTGCTGAATAACAAATCCGGCATCAGCTTTTCTTCCTTTGCCCATACCGGACTTCCTGTGGAAGTATTTGCTATGGGACCCGGGCAGGAGGATTTTGACGGATACTATGACAATACTCAGATTTACAGCAAACTCGCAGCACTTACCGGAGTAAACTGATAAGATGAAAAGCAATAGGAAAGGAGAGCTTTTATTTATTGTAGTTGGGATGCTGATGATGGCTTTTCTGATTATCCTTCCCACCGGATATGAAGACGCAGTAATCTATAGAGAGGCTGTGCGGTGTAAGGTAAAGGTTCTATCCACCGATGAAAGCAGTGTGATTTACTCCGGGCTGATTCAGTCCGGAGAACAAATCTGTAAGGTTGAGATACTGGATGGCAGATATAAAGGCAGAGAACTGAAGGGAGTAAATATGCTCAGCGGCTCTCTGGAAAGTGATAAAATTTTTAAGGCGGGTGATAAGGCTCTGGTAGTAATCAGTGTGGATGGGCAGGAGAATCCTACGAATGTTACCATGTCTGATTATTACAGGCTGGATCAAGAACTTATTCTGGCAGGACTTTTTACATTCTTTTTAATTATGATAGCCGGTTTCAATGGAATGCGCGCCATTTTTTCCTTTATCATCAGCGTACTGTTAATTTGGAAGGTGCTGGTGCCTCTGTATCTGAATGGATATAACCCTATCGCGGTAGGACTCTTGGTAACGGCTTTTTTGACAGTCATGATTATTTTCTTTGTGTGGGGAATAGATATCAAGTCTCTATCGGCTATCTTTATAAGCAGTATTGTTATCGGTTCTTGCGGCGCTATGATGGATCTGGCAGTGGATATTACCTCGGCTGTTAACGAGGTAGTAGAGAAGAAACCTGATATTGGATGGAAGGAGGCATTTGTTTCGGGAATGAACGTGGGTCGGGCAGCAATGGGAACTTACACTCCTGCTGGCTTATTCCGGAGGATATATTGATCTGTTAATGGTATTTATGGCTCAGGGAACCCCGATTATGCATATCCTCAACTATAAATACGTAGCATCGGAAGTACTGGATACCGTTATAGGAAGCTTTGGGCTGGTAACGGTGGCACCGTTTACCGCTTTAGTCAGCAGTATCCTGCTCACAAAAAAGGAAGTTAAATTTTCACACCCAAAGCAACAGTAGGAATGCAATAGTGATTTATTAGATAAAAGTCCGCATAAATGGTCATGCAATTTTCGGATTTTTTTGGTAATGGCGGGTGCTGCGATCCCAAGAACATCAGAGTCGTTTAGAGATTTTATGACAAACAATGCCGGAATGATAAGCAGCAAATCAGAAGGGATACAGTTGACATTTATTTAAACAAATGATATATTGATGGAAAATTTAAAGAATAGGAGAGGTGTGGATGATTATTTATTCTTGCTAATCAGTAACTGAATGATGTGCATGATGATTCGGCCATTAGAGTGATATAACACAGCAGCCGGAGTTTGGTTATCATGCGTGCAGGAATAATTTTAATCGGACATCTTTTGATATTATTAATAAGGTATCATTTGTTATTATGAAGCAAATAGGCTGAATAGTAACTGCGTGATTTGTCAGGTGCAGATAATTATTTCTGCACCTTTTTTCTGTAATGGGAAATCAAGGGATTCGGTCACGAGAGTGGGCGAATCCTAAAAAGCGGAGGTATATAAATGTCACAAATAAGTGTAAACCATCTAACTTTTTATTATGACGGAAGCTATGACAATATATTTGAAGATGTATCTTTTCAAATAGATACTGATTGGAAACTGGGTTTTATTGCAAGAAACGGCAGGGGAAAAACTACTTTCTTACACCTCCTGCAGGGAAAATATGAATACAAGGGAACAATTACAACAGCCGTGGAATTCAATTATTTTCCCTTTGTTGTATCCGACCGAGGGAAAGATACTCTCGCCGTCGTCGAAGAAATATATCCGGATTATGAGTTTTGGAAAATATGCCGGGAGATGACGCTTTTACAAGTGGATACGGAGGTTTTTTACAGACCTTTCAATACTTTGAGTAATGGTGAACAGACAAAAGTAATGTTGGCAGTTCTGTTTTCCAAGGAAAATAGCTTCCTCCTGATCGATGAGCCCACCAACCATTTGGACATGGAGACGAGAAAGATGATAAGCGATTATCTGAATAAGAAAAAGGGATTTATTCTTGTGTCCCATGACAGAGCATTTTTAGATCAATGCATAGATCACGTGCTGACCATCAATAAAACAGATATCGAGGTACAGCAAGGGAATTTCTCCAGCTGGTGGGAGAACAAAAAGCGTAGGGATGAATATGAATTATCTGAGAATGAGCGGTTGAAAAAAGACATCCATAGGTTGAAGGAGTCCGCAAGGCAGTCGAAGGAATGGGCTGATAACGTAGAAGGGACCAAGATAGGCAGAAAATCCGGAAAATACGAAAAAAATATCGATACAAGAGCCTACGTCGGAGAAAAATCACGCCGTATGCAGATGCGCCGCAAAAATACAGAAAGGCGGCAGGAGAGGGCAATAGAGGAGAAATCCGCTTTGCTCAAAAATATAGAGAAAGTAGATGTCTTGAAATTATTTCCTCTTCGACATCATAAAGATGTATTGGTTCGTTTGGAGGATGTGGAAATCTCCTATGACGCTGCCTTGTCTCCAGTGGAGAATAACGGACGAAGGCCCAATGAAAAACAGGTGATTAAGGATTTCAACTTAGAAATAAGAAATGGGGAAAAGGTTGTACTGCGGGGTAAAAACGGCTGCGGGAAATCCAGCATCATAAAGGCAATTTTGTCTTCTGCTTCGAATGAAGCCTTTAATGGCTATAATGGCTATAATAGAGAAGAAGAACATGACAGAAAAATAAGCGGACGATTTGAACATGCAGGAGGTCTTGTAATTTCTTATGTGCCTCAAGATACTTCTTACCTTCGCGGTAATATTTCAGATTATGCCAAAGAATACGGAATTGATGAAACGCTCTTTAAGGCATTGCTCAGAAAGCTGGATTTTTCCAGAATTCAATTTGAAAAAAATATGGAAGAATATAGCGGAGGTCAGAAGAAAAAGATCTTAATTGCAAGAAGTCTCTGTGAGCAAGCCCATCTATATATATGGGATGAGCCCCTTAACTTTATCGACGTATTTTCCAGAATGCAAATTGAAGAGTTAATCTTAAAATACAATCCTACGCTACTTATGGTGGAGCACGATAGAACCTTTGTAGATAAAATAGGCTGTAAAATTGTTGAACTATAAGGTGATTCAATTAAGGTATGGTGCTTACCGGACCAAATAAACCGGACCGGCAAGCACTTCTCTCGACACGTAAAGAGTCATATCAGGTTTGGTAGCAAGCGTCCATTTAACGAGACGAATGCGTTTATATTCGATTTCAAGGCATGTGATACAGCGGGGGTGTACGCAGCTTCCGCTGTTATAATAATATTTATCTTCTTCCGATAAAGAAGGGCGATGCGTATGTCCGGTAATTAGAATATGTTTTTCTTTTTGAGCCCATTGCTGTAAACGCTGTTCCGTTCTGCGCTTTCTTGTGTAGTTTTGGGCGGCGCTGGTAGGATCGAGGACACCGAAACGCTCTAGCGGTCTCCAGAAATAGCGAACGAGAAAACGCGAAAATCTCCAAAGTGTGGAATTGAATAAATCAGCCTGATGTCCGTGGGTAAGATATACGTCAATGGAATTATCCGTATCCTTTATATAAGGTGACGGAACATTTTCCAAAATAATGCCGGAATGGAAAGTCATGTTCGGAAGAAGAGGCTGCTTTTCCCAAAAAGAAACTTTATCGCTGCTGCAGTAATAGGTACTGCAGCTTTTTTGCGTATATCGGACGTTCTTTTTTATCATATCGTGATTTCCATACAGCATATAGAGCCGGTCTTCTTGACGGAAGAGGGAGAGAAGCCAGAAGACATTGCTGTGTGTCTGAATGATCTGCCCCATACTCCGGTTTTCCCATAATTCATCCCCGTCGCCTAATTCGATATAGGTATATCCGTACTGGTAATAATGTTGAAGCGCTGCAAAATATAGATTTTGATTCTTTAGGAAATTATCATAGGAGGTTCCTGTACCGCGGTGGCAATCGCTGATCAGAACGTATTTGGAGCGGTCTGTCAAAGGGAGTCTTAATGCTCCCTCAAAGGATTTGTTAAGGCGGGAATAATAACTCATGATAAGTGCCTTCTTTGCTTTTTTAACTGATTATATCTATTCATATGCAGCATTTTGAAGAATATAAGGGGAAAATAGTAATATAAATATAAAAGTCGGTCGAGAGACAGGCAGAAAGGCCTTGTAATAAAGAGGTATGCGTTGTACCAGAAACGGTTGTTATACTGGGCAATCGCTGTGCGAAGTCGGCATAAAGGGCGGGGGCGCGGAGAAGAACCGGTAAAAAAAAAGGTTACTGTATTGAGAGTTACGCAGAAGTCCTCCTTGGTGTAGCCTGCATTTTTGAGGCTTTTTATAAAAGCCCATACCATGTTCTGATTGGGAAAGGCAATACTTGCCTGCATAAACAAATCGGCGGGCTCGGAAAACCGCCCCATGGAAAAAGCGGAAAGCCACCATTGCCTAGAGAGGACATCCGCAATACGAACCCCTTTCCTGAACAGGCAAAAAGACAGTTCCGGCATATCTTCATCGGACACGCTGTGAAAAGATGTATTATTAATTTCTCGCTTATTTAATATGCGGTCGGCATAATAAATGTCTATTTCTCCTCCGGTATTGATACCGTATTGTCCTTTTCGAAATTCCACGAGCCATGTTTTGTTCTCATAGTCAAAATAAATGGGAAGACGATAAAGAACGAGATAAAAATGATATCCCGACTTTTTCTGAATTGAATCAATATGGGAAACAAAAATATCCTGTGAAGCTAAATAGGAGAGCCCGAAGGGTTCTACCAACTCATTTATCATATTATTTTTTTCATCGCTATTCATGGCGCGGATTTTTTTGAGGATTTTTTTCCTGCGCCGACAGTTGATGAAAAAGAAAGAAAAAAGGACTAAGATAAAGGTACCTAAAAGTAAATACATAACAAAATCCTTATTCATCGACTTGTTATATAATATGATAATATGTCGAAAGGGGTACCTTAAGAAAAGGTTAGCCGGAAATTTGAATAATGGTTGCCTTCCCCTTATATCCTGCATCTCCGGTAATCTGAGGTATATTTTTCTCTCCCTGAATATCACTTTTATCAGCTAAATGGATATGACCCGCGAGCACCAATTCCACAGGGCTGTCTTTTGCGGTAGTCAGAGATAAGAATTCGGTGGAAACGGAATCAGGATATATTCCGCCATGGATTCCTCCGCCGAGAATCACTCCGCTTTTCCAATCTCCGGCCGCTTTATCCAACACGGATTTTGAATAAAGCGGGACGTGAAGCATAAGAATAACAGGCTTATCTTTAGCAAGAATTTTCTTATATTCTTCCAGAGCGGCAGGGTTTATCTGGTTGTTGCTGTTATCCACGGCAACAATTGTAAGATCTTCAAAGTCTACCGTGTGAATTGAGCTGTTATTTTCCATATAATGAGACAAAAGGGGAAGGTATTCGCTTTTTCCCTTTTCTGTCATGTACTCCCAAGGATAAGTCCAATCATGGTTGCCTAAAGTATATACGTAAGGTTTTTCTAATTTTACCAAAGAAGATTGAAGATATTGGAGATTGGCGCCGGAAGGAAAATCAATGATATCTCCTCCTAAAAGCAGGCCGTCAAAATCTTGCTCATTCACGTAATCGATCCACTCCGGAAATTGATCGGAGGATGCCGGAGTATCTTCAATGGCAAAAACGGGAAGACGTTTGGCAGCATAGTCCGATATTTTTTTATCTTCGTTTTTATCAGGAATAATCATATGGGTATCTGTCAAATATAAAAAACGGTAGTTCTTTTCCACGCCCGGTATTTTAATTTGATAGGTGGTCAGGTTTTCCTCTTTGACGGATGCGGAATCACCGCAGGCGGAAAAAAGAAAAATAAATATAAACAGAAATAAAAAAGCTGGGAATAGTTGAATTCTAACCCGTTTCATAAGCTTCCTTTCTATGAAAAGAAAATGGATGCGGTTGCCATTACTTTTATAATCTAGTATTATAATAAACTAAACGAGCTCAAAAAATATTAAAGATTTACTTAATTTTTTAATAAATAACATAACAGGAAGTGATTTCATGAGCCAGGAAGATAAATTCATATATATGACAACTACTCCGATTCCCCGTCTGATAGGAGAATTGGCAGTACCTACGATTATCAGTATGTTAGTGACGTCTTTCTATAATATGACGGACACTTTTTTTGTGGGGAAAATCAATACCCAGTCCACGGCAGCAGTAGGAATAGTATTTTCCGTAATGGCTATGATTCAGGCCCTGGGGTTTTTATTCGGGCACGGCTCGGGCAATTATATATCGAGGCGTTTGGGCGCGAAGGAATTCGATGATGCTGCGAGGATGGCAGCGACAGGATTTTTTCTTGCATTCATATGCGGACTCGCAATAGCGGTAGCAGGACTTGTTTTCTTAGAGCCTCTGGCTGTGGCAATCGGTTCAACTCCAACCACCCTGCCTTATACAATGGATTATCTCGGAATCATTCTGTTAGGAACGCCTTTTATGACTTCATCGCTTGTACTGAATAATCAGCTCCGTTTTCAGGGAAGCGCTGTTTATGCCATGGTCGGTATCGTATCCGGAGCAGTTCTCAATATTGCTCTCGCTCCTCTTTTTATTTTTACCTTCGATACGGGAATTGCCGGAGCAGCGATAGCAACGGTCATCAGCCAGATTTTCAGCTTTTTCTTACTTCTGTTTCAAAGCAGAAAAGGAGGAAACATCAAAATACGTTTTTGCAATTTTAAACCGAATGCTTATTATATAAAGCAAGTTTTTATAGGCGGTTTTCCGTCTCTTTGCAGACAGGGCCTTGGAAGCATTGCGGCCATTCTCTTGAATCACGGGGCGGGTATCTATGGGGATGCGGCGATTGCAGGGATGTCCATCGTAAGCCGTGTAGCTTTATTCGCAGGCTCCGCTCTTATCGGTTTCGGGCAAGGATTCCAGCCGGTATGCGGATTTAATTATGGAGCGGGACTTAATCACCGCGTGAGAGAAGGCTTTTGGTTCTGCGTAAAATACGCAACTGTTTTCTTGCTATTCGTTTCCGCTTTAGGCATTGCGTTTGCGCCACAGATTGTGGGAGTTTTCAGAAAAGAGGACGCAGAGGTTATTGAAATCGGTACGCTGGCTCTCAGGATTCAATGTATCTCACTTCCTCTCAGCGCATGGATTGTCATGTCCAATATGATGCTTCAGTCAATTGGAAAGGCGGTTAAAGCGTCTGTTGTGTCGGCTGCAAGGCAAGGTCTGTTCTTCATTCCTCTCATACTCATACTTCCGTATTTTTTCGGATTGCTTGGAGTAGAAGTTTGTCAGGCAATAGCGGATGTCCTATCCTTTGCTTTATCCGTACCTCTATGCATCAGCGTCTTAAATGAAATGAAAAGTCAGAAGAAAAAAGAGAAAAAAATGTATAATATTACCAAATAATTTTTAGAATTATAAAATAATTTATATATTATTCATAAATTATTTACAAATAATCATTCCTACTTCATAACTGTCTGTTATTATTTATTTATAAACAGCGGGGGAAGTTTCTGGTGCGGAAGCTTCAGGAAAACTTCATAGGAGGTATGGGATGAGACGGAGAAGATTCTTGGTATTATTGGGGATTTTCGCGTTCATGGCAGTTATTAATGCTGTTGCATGGGGAAGCGAGGCATTCTGTAACTTTTATGTACGCAATGTTTATCCGCTTTGGGTAAATACATATGGACGGTTAACAGGGATATTTCCTTTTTCCGTAGGAGAAATAATGATGGTAGTGGGTCTGATAGTAACAGCGGGAGCCGTTGTGCTGGGGTTCATTGCGGTCATTTTTTTAATAACTTATAAAGATTCTGCTATATATCGCGAAGTTAGGAGATTCTGCGCCAAATATTTCACGGCTTATATGTGGATGCTTGCAGGTGTCTTTACCGTTATGACCTTGAATTGCTTTGTTCCGTATCACAGCTCCACTTTACTGGAAAGATATGGGATGCTTGGACGGATGTCGGCGGATGACCCACTTCTCGGGGAGCTTTTGCAAAAAGAGTATACGTTGGAGGAATTAGAAAATCTTAGGGACTACGTGGTAATAAGGACCAATGAGCTGGCGGAGCAGGTAGAGCGGGATGGAGAAGGAAATATTGTTTATCCCGACAATATGGAAGAGATTGCGATAGAATCTATGAAAAATCTGAGTCAATACTGCAAACAGCTGGAGGGATATTACCCGATGCCAAAGGAATTTTATTTTTCTTCTTTTTTCAGTCAGCAGCAAATGAAAGGATATTTTTTTCCATTTTCCATGGAGGTTAATTATAACAATCTTATGCTTCATATTAACCGTCCTGCCACTATTTGCCATGAATATGCCCACCTAAAGGGGTTTATGTTCGAAGAGGAGGCCAATTTAATAGGTTTTCTTGCCTGTGCGAATTCCTCAGACGTAGTATTTCAATACAGCGGATATTTAAGCATTTTAAATTACATTAATAACGAATATTATGATGCAATCGGAAGAAATAGGGAAATCTATGATTCCCATGTAAAAATATCTCCTTTGGTAAGAAAGGAAAATGTATTTTTGCAAGAGGAGACTTGGGAAAAGGTAGAAGCAAATGCAATTCTTGATACAGAAGTCGTAGATAAAGTCTCCGACAAGTTATCGGAGACTTCAATGGTACTCAATGGCGTGGAGGATGGCATTCTCAGTTACACGAGAGTAGTCGGTTTATTGCTCTACTATTATGACGGGTCAACAGAAGTGCAGCAGACGCTGGCAGACTCCGGATATTTGGTACATTCACAGGAATAATCCTACGGGGCAATGATCCGAGCCCTGAACGTCAGTATAAATAATGGCGTCCTTTAAGCGGTCTTTTAAGCATTCTGACACGAGGAAATAGTCGATGCGCCAACCGGCGTTTTTAGCTCTTGCGCTGAATCTATATGACCACCAAGAATAGATGCCTTCCTTATCGGGATAAAAGTAGCGGAATGTATCAATAAAGCCGGATTCGGTTAAAATAGTAAACTTTCTTCTCTCTTCATCTGTAAAGCCCGCGTTTTTGCGGTTGGTTTTGGGGTTCTTCAAGTCTATTTCTTTATGAGCCACATTCAAATCGCCGCAGAAAATGACGGGCTTCTCCTTCTCCAGAGCTTTAAGATAGGAGAGAAAATCATCTTCCCACTTCATACGGTATGAAAGTCTGGCAAGCTCGTCCTGTGAGTTGGGAGTATATACGGTAATCATATAGAAATCGGGGTACTCCAACGTAATGACGCGCCCTTCATGATCATGTTCTTCAATTCCGATTCCGTAAGAGACGGAGAGAGGTTCGATTTTTGTAAAAATGGCAGTACCCGAATACCCCTTTTTCTCCGCATAATTCCAATATTGATAATAACCGGGCAGGTCGAGGTCGATCTGCCCTTCCTGTAATTTTGTTTCCTGTATACAAAAGATATCGGCGTCTTCAGTCTGCAAAAAGTCGAGAAATCCCTTTCCTACACAGGCACGCAGACCATTTACGTTCCATGATATTAATTTCATAAGCATATTTCCTTTCTACTACAATATATTTGTGGTTAATCTCCCTTACATCCAGTAAGGAATTATCCCTCTTGTTACTTAAGCTGTTAGAATGGTGGTAGCAATGGTATATCTGTTCCTTTCCTGGACTTCGCGTCCG
>JAAYNW010000072.1 GCA_012520655.1 Clostridiales bacterium
CGGACGCGAAGTCCAGGAAAGGAACAGATATACCATTGCTACCACCATTCTAACAGCTTAAGTAACAAGAGGGATAATTCCTTACTGGATGTAAGGGAGATTAACCACAAATATATTGTAGTAGAAAAGGAATTTACAACAATGGACAATAACAGACCAATGATATTTTTTACAGATCTCGACGGTACTCTTCTTACGAAGGAGAAGAAAATTACTCCCAATACTATGGAAGCACTTGAGAAATGGACCGCTGCAGGCAATAAATTAGCCCTTTCCTCCGGACGGGCAATCGACAGCGTAATGGATGTGAAAGAAACTCTCGGCTTAAACTTCCCGTGCATGTATCTTATCGGTTACAATGGGGGAGAAATCTATGACTGTGAGGCTCAAAAGGTTGTGTCCCGCATTTCCCTCACGATGGAGCAGGTGGCTCTTGTAGTAAAAACGGCGAAGGAACAAGGTATCCACTGTCAGACTTATACCGATACCCATATCGTCAGCCCTGCAGATAACGATGAACTGCATGTTTATCAAAGGGCTATTCATAGCCCAGTCATTATCAGTGAGGACGTCATGGCGCCTCTGGACAAAGCACCTTGCAAGTGCCTCGCTATCGAGATTAACAGCAAAGAGAAGCTGGAACATTTCAGGCAATCGCTGCTCCTTTATGCAAAAGGAGAACTGAGCCTTCTTTATTCCAACGACAAATACCTGGAGATTTTTCCTGCATCCTCCGGCAAAGAAACCGCTGTCGTCAAGTTATGCGAATTATTGGATATCCCGATTGAAAACACCCTCGCGGCAGGCGATGCGTCCAATGATATTTCCATGATTCGAGCTGCCGGCATCGGTATAGCCATGTTGAATGCAAAAGAAGAAGTAAAAAAAGCAGCCGATATTATTACAACCGCCGACAATAATCAAGACGGTCTCGCTCCGATTCTTATGTCGTATCTTTCCAAATAATAAAAATAAATGGAGGGGTATTACCCCTCCACAATTAAATATCTTCCGTCACCAATGTCAAATACTTCTTCTGCGCTTAAGATTTCTTCTTCATTAGCTCCTTCCATATCAATGCCCTCTTCGTCAAAATATTCCCACACTTCCTGTATGGAATTCACAACAACTGCCATGCAATCCTCCAGAAATGCTTCCGCTTCTTCAAGAGTCTCCGCTACATTCTCGGGAAATAACTGTTTTTGGTTTTTAAGAAAACATGCTAATACTGCATCATCATATTCGTGCATCTAAAACCCTCCTGTCCTTACTTCAATAGCCTATGATTTTCTATTAACACTATATACTGTCATTACGCATTTATCAAGCCTTTTACCACTTGATAAACACCTTTTTCCAAATACGACGGACATATATATTTTGCAGCATTTTTCACCTCTGTTCTGGCGGTTTCCACCGCATAGCTTTCTCCTGCTGCACGCATCATTCCGATATCGTTATGATTATCTCCAAACGCCATGGTTTCTTCCTTCTGTATATTAAAATATTCCTGTACAAAGGCGAGCGCATGCCCTTTATCTACAGAGGCATCCATAAAATCCACCCACTCTTCTCCCGCCATGCAAGCTTTTACTTTATCTTTCCACCTGGGAATCAGTATTTCCTCTCCCAACTCTCTAATACCTTCTTTTTGGTAAATAGAAACCTTAATAATCTGAGAATCCTCCTCCAAAACATCTTTGACAAGTGTAAACTTATTGCGATAGCCATAGGTTATCAAATCGATGAACTCTTTGTTTCTACTCTCCAGCAAACAACCGTTGGGAGTAGAGACGACAATATCGCAGGTTCTGCCATATTCTCTGAGCTGTCTTATAATTTCTTCCGCATACTCCCTATTCATAGGCGTTACGCTTATATCTTTTTCACGATAACGAATTTGTGCTCCGTTTTCCGCAATAAAAACAATATCCTCTTCTATGGAGCGGAATACATTCTTTATACTGTCGTATTGTCTGCCGCTGGCCGCACAGAAAATAATCCCCTGACCTATCAGTGCCTTTATGGCTTTTACCATTTCGGGATACAAATCCGGCGTGGAATCTTTAATTAATGTTCCGTCTATATCTGATGCTATTAATTTTATCATTTTAAACCTTGCCTTTACAATAAATTTCTTGCTTTCATCTCCTGGTATAATCTGCCTATCGGCAATCCCACTACATTGTTATAATCCCCGCATACACCTTGTATATACGCGGCACATCCGCCTTGTATCCCGTAAGCCCCGGCCTTATCCATAGGTTCGCCGGTTTCCACATATGCGGTTATTTCCCCTTCTGTCATAGAATACATGGAAACATCAGTCTTTTCAAAAAAAGTATGAAATGCGGCAGCTGTATTCTTCTGCTTGCAGCAGATGGTCACGCCGGTATATACCTGATGCACATTGCCCTGAAGGCGGCTCAGCATTTCACACGCTTCTTCCCGGCTCTTAGGCTTTCCCATAACTTTATCCATGAAAGCGACTACCGTATCCGCTCCGATAACCGTAAAGTCATCCCTGCCCAGCTCAAGCTGCTTAGTGCACACATCTTCCGCCTTCTGATAAGAAAGCTCCTGTACAATTTCCTGAGGCAGACTTTTCGTCGTCTTTTCTTCTCTTGTGCTCGGTACTACTTCATACTCTATACCGATCTGTTTAAGCAGTTCTCTTC
>JAAYNW010000073.1 GCA_012520655.1 Clostridiales bacterium
ACTTCCGAAGAAGCTTTCCAAAAAGTGCAGACCTTCTATGAGAAGAATGTTTGGAAATAAAAATTGGCAAATATTAAGAAGATATACGGGGCTTAGAATTTAGTCCCGTATTCTTTTAAAAGATTTCGGGAGGTGTGTTCCCCAATGGAGAAAATATTAAAAGATAAAAAAGCAATCATAATATTTATTGCACCCGCATTTATTATGTTTACGTTGGTTTTGTTCATTCCAATCATACAGGTATTTTATTATTCTTTGTGTGATTACAATGCCTTGACAAAACCACAATTTGTTGGTCTAAAGAATTATATTGAATTGTTTACATACGATGAGACGATGAGGATTGCCCTCAAAAATTCTTTGTTTTTTATGGTGTTTTCTGCTGTTTCTCAACAGATTACCGGATTAATTCTGGCAGTTCTTCTTACAAATGTAAAGCATGGAAGAAACTTCTTTAAGAACGTTTATTATCTTCCTTGTGTCCTTTCATCGGCAGCCCTAGGTTTGCTGTGGGCGTTTATGTTTAATCCGAAGATGGGAGTTAACCAGATGCTCGCATATTTTGGTATTGAAGGTCCTATGTGGCTTTCCTCTACAAAGGGATTTATCGTTCTTCCTATGTGGGTCATCGCATGTGTTGCCCTCTGGCAGTATGTAGGATCGACGATGATGCTGTATATTGCGCAGATAAGCGGAATATCCAAGGAATTGTATGAAGCTTCTTATATTGACGGAGCATCGAAGGCACAGACATTTCGTTTTTTGACACTTCCTCTTGTAAAACCGATGATGACCGTATCTTTATCGCTTAATTGTATTGGTTCATTAAAATTTTTTGATTTGGTTTATAATATGACGCAGGGCGGTCCAAATCACAGTACGGAAGTGCTGGCAACACATCTGTATGTACAGGGATTCCAGTACTTCAAATATGGATATGCCAGTTCAATATCCGTAGTCCTGCTGGTTCTATGTTTGATAGTGTCTTTCCTTATTAACAAGTGTATTAAAGCGGAAACTTATGAAAGTTAGGGGGATGAAGGTATGAAAAATAAAAATAAAAAACCGATCAGCCCGATTTCAATTATTATATATATTATATTGACAATATTAGTTGTTGTGTACTTGGCTCCTCTTTTATGGATGGTAAATGTTTCCTTTAAAACAAATGCCGAAGTATTCTCTTCTCCATTCGAAATGCCGGAGGTATTGCAGCTTGGAAACTATATTTTTTCATGGACAAAAGGCTACCTTGGAAGAGCGATGCTCAATTCGCTGATTGTATGTGTGATTGCGTTGATTGTCAGCATGTTTTTCGGTTCTATGGCATCCTTCGCCATTGCAAGAATGAAGTGGAAATTATCAGGCCTTATGATGACTTATTTTATGATAGGAATGATGGTGCCTGTACATTGCGTATTAATTCCTTTGTTCGTAAGGTTTTCCGCTCTGGGATGGACGAACTCTTTGACGGGCTTAATTCTGCCCTATATTACTTTTTCCCTCCCGATGACCATATTTCTGATGGTTGGATTTTTTAAAGGTATGCCGAGAGAATTGTTCGAAGCGGCATGTATTGACGGATGTAATATCTACCAATGTTATTTTCAAATAGCAATACCGCTTTCCAAAACAGGTATGAGTGTAGCAGCGCTTATGACCTTTGTCGGAAACTGGAATGAGCTTTTGCTGGCAATGGTGTTTATATCCGATACGACGAAAAAAACCCTGCCCGTAACTTTGACCTATTTTGTAGGGCCTTATTCCACAAATTATGTGCAGATGTTCGCAGCGGTTATTATAGCAATAGCTCCTACGATTCTCGTTTATTGCCTGTTCAGTAACCAGATTGTAGATGGGTTAACGGCCGGTGCCGTAAAAGGATAAACTGGAAAGGTAAGGAAAAAAATGACAAGAAGAGAAGCAAGAGAAAAGGCAGAAAAGCTTGTCTCCAAAATGACGTTAGAAGAACGTGCCGGGCAGTTAAGATATGATGCGCCAGCGATCCCGAGACTGAATGTTCCTGCCTATAATTGGTGGGGTGAGGCGCTTCATGGAGTAGCCCGCGCTGGTACGGCGACAATTTTTCCTCAAGCAATCGGTATGGCGGCGACTTTTGATGAAGAACTGATATATGAGATCGCTGATTGTACAGCGATCGAAGGCCGAGCAAAGTATAATGAATATTCAGCCCACGGTGATAGGGATATTTACAAAGGGCTTACATTCTGGTCACCGAATGTAAATATTTTTCGTGATCCCAGATGGGGGAGGGGTCATGAGACATATGGAGAAGATCCTTATCTCGCTTCCAGACTCGGAGTAGCTTTTGTCAAAGGTCTGCAGGGGAATGGAGGAATAATGAAGGCGGCAGCATGTGCGAAGCATTACGCGGTTCATTCCGGTCCCGAAGCATTAAGACATGAATTTGATGTAAAGCCTACCCCCAAGGATATGGAAGAGACGTATCTTCCTGCTTTTGAAGCGCTTGTAAAGGAAGCGGGAGTAGAAGCGGTAATGGGAGCCTATAATAGGGTAAACGGAGAGCCGTGCTGTGGAAGCAAAACGCTTATTCAAGATATATTGCGGGGCAAATGGGAATTCCAAGGACATTTTGTCTCGGATTGCTGGGCACTTCGCGATTTTCATGAGCACCATATGGTTACATCTTCCCCGAAGGAATCCGCAGCAATGGCGTTGAATGCGGGATGTGATTTGAATTGCGGAGTCACATATCTTCATGTACTGAGTGCTTTTCAGGATGGACTTGTAACGGAGGAGGCAATTACCAGATCCGCCGTGCGGTTATTTACAACAAGGTATCTGCTTGGTTTATTTGAAGAAACGGAGTACGATAAGATACCGTATGAAAAAGTAGAATGTAAGGAGCATCTTGCGCTTGCGGATAGAACAACAAGAGAAAGTATTGTTATGTTGAAAAATGACGGAATATTGCCCTTGTCTGTGGATAAATTGAAAACAATCGGGGTAATCGGGCCTAATGCAAATAGCAGAAAGGCATTGATTGGCAATTATCACGGTACATCTTCGAGATATATCACAGTATTGGAAGGTATTCAAGAATATATAGGAGATCATATCCGTATCTTGTATTCGGAGGGCTGTCAGTTATCGGAGGAAAAGACAGAAAAGCTGGCTTTCGATAAAGATAGATTGACGGAAGCTCAGACGGTAGCGGAACACAGCGATATTGTTATTCTTTGCTTAGGCTTGGATGAGACGTTGGAGGGTGAAGAAGGAGATACCGGGAATAGCTACGCTTCCGGTGATAAAGAAGATTTGAGGCTTCCGAAACCCCAGAGAGATTTAATGGAAGCGGTGAAGGAGACAGGCAAACCGGTTATATTCTGCCTAATGTCAGGAAGCTCCATTGATCTGAGTTTTCCTGCAAAGCATTTTAACGCAGTATTGCAGTTATGGTATCCCGGTGCACGCGGTGGCAAAAGCGTTGCCGAAATTATATTCGGAGAGGTTTCTCCTTCCGGCAAGCTGCCCGTGACCTTCTACGAAAGTCTGGAAAGAATTCCCGAGTTTACAGATTATAGCATGAAGGGAAGAACTTACCGATACATCGAGGAAAAGGCACAATTTCCGTTTGGTTTCGGACTGACCTACGGAAAGACGGCCGTTACCGGATTTGAAGCAGAAGAAGCAGATAAAAGTGGCGTATATGTCAAAGTTACTGCCGTGAATACGGGAAGTATCTATACAGACGATGTGATACAGATTTATATAAAAAACAAGGATTCCGAATATGCAATTAAAAATCCGATTCTATGCGCATTTAAAAGGGTGCATATAAAAGCAGGAGAGACAGTGACGCAGAAGCTCTTTATCGATAAAAGAAGTTTTACTGTTGTAAATGATAAGGGAGAACGCTTCATTGACGGCAGCAATTATATTTTATTTGCAGGAATGAATCAACCGGACGAAAGAAGCGTTGAACTGACTGGAATAGAACCAATAAAGCTGGATTTGCATATAAATTTTTAAAATGATTTTTTAAAAACAGATAACTTGCCTGATATAAATGGGGGGTTATCTGTTTTTGACGCTGTACGAAAACTCTATAATGAAAGGACACTTATGGACAGGATGTGCTTTTTTTGTACTCTTCATATTGTTTTGTAAAATGGTCGATTTTATGAGAGACTTTTTCAAGATGTTTATACATTTCCTGAATTTGAGCTTCCACATTTTTTTTATGTTCAATTAACATGTCACAGCGTTGTTTCAGCGTCCCCTTGCCTTCTGCACTAAGATCTACAAAAGCTTTAATTTGCTTGAGAGACATGCCCGTGTTCTTAAGGCAGCAAATTAATCCAAGCCATTCCAAATCGTCTTCAGAATATTTGCGAATGCCGCTATCACTCCTGTTAATATGAGGTAAAAGGCCTTCCTTTTCATAAAAACGCAGTACATGTGCGGTCAAATTTGTTAGTTCAGACACTTGTTTAATCGTATAACTCATATGTATTCCTCTCTTTTCCTTTAATTGGAAAAAATTTTATTAATTTGTATATTGACTTAGAGTTAAGGTTAAGATTTATGATGAAAATATACTATCAAGTTATTAGTTTGTCAAGGAGGTTATATATCATGAGAACAATTAAATTAGGAGATCTTCAGGTACCGACTATTGCGGTTGGCTGTATGCGCATTAATAAACTGGATAAGTCCGAAGCAGAGAATTTTGTACGGACATCCATGGAAGAGGGCGCTAACTTCTTTGATCATGCCGACATATATGCCAATGGTGTATGTGAGGAAGTATTTGCGGATGCGGTTCATATGAACGCAACAGTGCGCGAAAAGATGTTTCTGCAATCAAAATGCGGAATTCGCAAAGGAATTGCTTTTGATTTTTCCAAAAAGCATATCTTAGAATCAGTGGATGGCAGTTTAAAAAGGTTGAAAACAGATTATCTGGACGTGTTACTGCTGCACCGTCCGGATGCATTGGTAGAGCCGGAAGAGGTTGCCGAAGCGTTTGACATTCTGCAGGATACAGGCAAAGTACGTAATTTCGGTGTCTCCAATCAAAATCCCATGCAGATACAGTTGTTGAAAAAATTTGTAAAACAGCCGATTATTGCTAATCAGCTGCAACTTAGTATTACAAATGCCACTATGATTTCTCAAGGTATTCATGTAAATATGCTCGATGAACGTGCGGTGAATCGGGACGGCAGTATATTAGATTTTTGCCGTATAAACGATATTACCATTCAGCCTTGGTCTCCTTTCCAGTATGGCTTTTTCGAGGGTGTGTTCCTGGGTAATGATAAGTTCCCGGAACTCAATGCCAAGATTGATGAAATTGCTGCCAGATATGAGGTTTCCAATACTACTATTGCAATGGCGTGGCTGCTGCGTCATCCGGCGAAGATGCAGCCCATCACCGGGACGATGAATGTAGAGCGTCTGAAGGATTGCGTCAAAGCTGCCGATATTAAGCTAACCCGTGAGGAATGGTACGAAATCTATCTTAGTGCCGGAAATATTCTTCCGTAAACAAATAGATGCACCCCAAACATTGGACAACTGATATGTATCAGAATCCTGGACACATATCACAATGTAAAGGGGTGCATTTTTTTGTCATTTTTCATCTTTCTGCTGCAGTATATCGGCATCTTCAATTAAAAAGTTCCTTTTTATGTTTGTGATTATTAGTTGTTTGTAAATTATGCAGAATATCTACAGCTTGCAAAAAAAAATACACGGAATAGCATTATAAAATTATATTTTTAAGAATAATGTTTTAAAAAGGATTTCAATATTCTTTAAGTCGATATATAATAAAAGTGAATTAAAACATATACGATATCATTTCGTATAATCTTTTCAAAATATACGGAAGAAAGAATAGGAAATGGAAAAGCAGCTAGAAGGCCAGATAAATCTTTTTGATTTTCTTTCTTCTGACCTATCGGAGAATCCACAAAAATCAGAAGAAAAGCCAGAGAAAATAATAAAAGAAAAAATAACCAAAGACGGTATAAAAAAAGGCGGGAAAGCATATTTTCTAGAATGTAAAAGATGCTGGTGTTTTGATTGCAGTCATAATACTGAGAATGAAGCTGTTCCAAGGGATTTCGTGGGAGAGTACAAGCCCTGCCCGTCATGTGCGTTCTGTGTAGACAGCCAAAAAGCCGAACCATGTGAGATTGGTTCTTATGACAACGGATGTAAGGTTCGTGCAAGCGAAGAAGGTATTTCGGTAATTGCGGAATAGATAGGGGAGTCTGTTTCGTAAGGGCCTATAAAAGATATTATAAAAGAAGGAAATGTGACAAAAGGAGAAATGAGATGAAAAAGGAATTTGATGTAGTTGCTTTAGGAGAGTTACTGATTGATTTTACCGACAACGGTGTGAGCGAGCAGGGAAATACAATGTTCGAAGCCAACCCTGGCGGAGCTCCGTGCAACGTGCTTGCTATGCTTCAAAAATTAGGGAATACTACGGCATTTATAGGAAAAGTCGGAGAAGATATATTCGGAACAAAGTTGAAGAGCGTTTTGGAAGAAGTAGGAATCGATACAGCCGGCTTAATAGTAGATAAGGAGGCTAGAACTACCCTTGCGTTTGTCCAGACTTTTGAAGATGGTGACCGTGACTTTTCTTTCTATCGCAATCCCGGCGCAGATATGCTTCTGACGGAGGATGAAATCGATGAAAAGTTAATTAAGCATTGTAAGATTTTTCACTTCGGTACCTTGTCCATGACCCATAAAGGTGTAAGGAAAGCGACAAAAAAAGCGATTAAAATTGCGAAGGAACAAGGAGCGCTGATTTCCTTTGACCCTAATTTGCGCCCACCGCTTTGGGAGTCACTGGAGGCAGCTAAGGAGCAGGTAGCTTACGGTCTTGGAAAATGTGATATTTTGAAGATTTCCGACAATGAGATTCAGTGGTTTACCGGAGAAGAGGATTTCGACAAAGGTATAAAGAAATTACAGAAAGAATATAATATTCCTTTAATCGTATTGTCTATGGGAAAAGGCGGAAGCAGAGCTTATTTTAAGGATATTAAAGTGGAAAAACCTGCTTTTATACAGGAAAGGACGATTGAGACAACGGGTGCGGGCGATACGTTCGGCGGTTGCTGTCTGCACTATATTCTGGAATACGGCATCGACAATCTGGATAAGGAGAAGCTCGAAGAGATGCTCATGTTCGCCAATGCGGCTGCCTCCATCGTTACTACGAGAAAGGGAGCCTTGCGCGTAATGCCTTCAAAAGAAGAAGTGCAGGAATTTATAAGAGTTTACTAAATTTATATTTTACCGGATTGGTCAGGCTTGGAGGACAAAATGGAAGACAACAAAATTATTTCTCCGCTAAGCAGTATCCATATGGTTCCGATGGATGTGATAGATGGCTTTGAAGTGAGGCCGGGCATGTATGAAGTTAACGGAGCGATGGCAATTCCCTGCGGCGTCAATTTTACGGTATATTCCTTCGGAGCCACTTCCTGTGAGCTACTTTTGTTTAAAAGAATGGAAGAAGAACCCTATGCGGTACTTAAGTTTCCCGAAAATTATAAAGTAGGGAAAGTGTATTCGATGATTGTATTCGGACTGAAGATTGAAGAGTTTGAATATGCCTATCGTTTGGATGGTCCATATGAACCTAAAAAGGGTCTGTTATTTGACAAGAAAAAATACTTACTGGATATATATGCAAAAGCTGTTACAGGGCAAAGCGTATGGGGTATAGAAAAAAAAGAAACGGCTTGTTATAAAGCCCGTGTAGTAAAGGATGATTTTGATTGGAAAAATACCAGACGTCCTTTGATACCTATGGAAGATCTGATTATATATGAAATGCATGTCCGGGGATTTACCTATCACAAATCTTCCGGTGTGAAGTATCCGGGAACCTTTGAGGGCTTGAGAGAGAAAATTCCCTATCTGAAAGAACTCGGAATCAATGCCGTGGAGCTGATGCCTATCTTTGAGTTCGATGAAATGAGCGATTACCGGGAAGTGAACGGTAAGCCACTTATTAATTATTGGGGATATAATACAGTCAGTTTTTTTGCTCCGAATACCAGTTATACGGGAAAAGTGGAATATAACAGGGAAGGCACGGAGTTGAAGAAGCTCATAAAGGAACTGAATGACAATGGCATAGAATGTTTTCTGGATGTAGTTTTTAACCATACAGCGGAAGGCAACGAGCAAGGGCCGTATTTTTCTTTTAAGGGATTTGATAATAATATTTACTATATGCTTACTCCTGAAGGAAGCTATTATAATTTTAGCGGGTGCGGTAATACGCTCAATTG
The DNA here is from genome assembly GCA_012520655.1 of Clostridiales bacterium. GTDB lineage: Bacteria > Bacillota > Clostridia > Lachnospirales > Lachnospiraceae > Kineothrix. The sequence goes on from JAAYNW010000073.1 coordinate 8,316, forward strand.
CAATCATCCTATTGTTCAGCAGATGATATTGGAATGCCTGCGTTATTGGGTAACGGCATATCATGTCGATGGATTTCGTTTTGATCTTGCGAGTATACTGGGGCGGAATGAAGACGGCTCGCCGATGAGCAAGCCTCCGCTCTTGCAGAGTCTGGCTTTTGACCCTATTCTTGGAAATGTAAAGCTGATTGCGGAAGCATGGGATGCGGGAGGTCTTTATCAGGTTGGCAGTTTCCCGGCATGGAACCGTTGGGCTGAGTGGAATGGCAAGTACCGGGACGACATGCGGAATTTCCTGAAGGGAGATTATAGTATGGCGAATATTGCAGCACAGAGAATTACCGGTTCCAAAGACTTATATCATCCTGAATATAGGGGGAATAATGCATCGGTAAATTTTCTGACCTGTCACGACGGTTTTACGCTATGGGACTTATATTCGTATAATGTGAAACACAACGAAGAAAACGGCTGGAATAATATGGACGGAAGCGACGACAATAGAAGCTGGAACTGCGGGGCAGAAGGAGAGACAGAGGATGAAGAGGTTCTTGCACTGCGGAGAAAAATGATAAAGAATGCGGCAGCAGTTCTTATGATAAGTCGCGGTACACCGATGTTTCTTGCCGGAGATGAATTTTGTAACACTCAGTACGGGAATAATAACGCATATTATCAAGATAACGAAATATCATGGCTGAACTGGAATATGCTCGAAGAAAACAGGGATATTTTTAGATTTTTCAAATATATGATTGAGTTTAGAAAAAAGCACAATGTTATCCGCAGATTTTCAGGACAAAGTTCTCTCGGATTTCCTGAGATTCAAGTATTAGAGCCGGAGGAGAACCTCAAAGTACTTCGTATTGTTTATGCCGGTCGTATAGTGAAAGATAAAAAGAACGAAAGAGATGACATTGTATGTCTGGCAATCAATGTGTTCTGGGAAGAACAGGAATTCCGGCTCCCCAATTTAACAGCGGATATGGACTGGTTCGTGGCGGCGGATACCGGCAACAGGTATCTTGCGAACAGCATTCCCGAGTCGGAAGAGGATATGCCTCATATAACCTGCGGAAGAATAAGGATGATGCCGCGGTCAGTATGCGTATTTGTGGCCAAAGAATTAAAGATTAACGTATAACGGAGGTAAGAAATGACGGAAGAAGTAGTGGAAAAAGAAAATGTACAGCAGGAAACCATGGAGGACTACAGCAAGGAGCTGGAGGCATCCTTCAGGAAAATCAGAGAGGGAGAAATTATATCCGGTACGGTAATTGCTGTAGATGAGGAAGAAGTAGTTCTCGATTTAAATTATTATGCGCAGGGTATTATCAAGGCAGAGGATATGAGTAGTGATCCGAAGTTCAATATACTCGATGAGGTAAAGATAGGTTCGGTAATAGAAGCTACTGTAGTGAAAACTGACGACGGTGCGGGCAATATTCAGCTTTCCTGCAAAGAAGCGAAGGATATCTTGTCATGGGATATTTTAAAGAAGTATATGGAGGAGGAGAAAGAAATCTCCGTAAAAGTAAGCGAAGTGGTAAACGGCGGAGTCATCGCTTATGCGGAAGGGATTCGCGGATTTATTCCTGCTTCTCAGTTATCTCTCATTTATGTGGAGGATCTGGAGCCGTGGATGAATAAACAGCTTACCGTAAGAGTAATTACGGTTGACGAAGAGAAGAAGAAACTGGTTTTGTCAGCAAAGGTTCTGGAAAAACAGAAAGCGGAAGCACAAATTAATCATAAGATTTCCATGCTGGTGCCTGGGACTGTTCTGGAGGGAACGGTGGAATCTCTTATGCCTTACGGAGTATTTATTGCTTTGGCGGATGGACTTAGCGGATTGGTCCATATATCTCAGATTTCCGTAAAGAGAATTAAGAAACCTTCAGAAGTGCTGACTGTAGGAGATAAAGTAAAGGTTAAGATACTTAATACGAATGACAATAAAATCAGCTTAAGCATAAAAGCCGTCGAGGAAGATTCCAAACCGGATGAAATGGAGGAAAAGGAAGCGGCGGAATATAGCTCTAATGAAGAAATCGGCACATCTCTTGGAGACTTATTTAAGAAGCTTAAGCTCCAATAAAAACTAAGATAAATCTTTTTAATCCATTGTTCTTCGTGCAGGAATCGAAATATAGGATCCTTAACACCGGGAGAGTTTGCCTGCCTCAGGGAGTAGCGTAATTAAAAGCGTCTAATCAACAAGAAATAGATTTGTACAAAAATAATATTTTGTGATAGAATATTCATTAGATTTTACAGCTGAATAATATTAATTATGGGCATGGAAATAATGTAAAAATTAGGAGGAACTCGACAAATGGCGAAGAATAAGGAGCCACAGACGGACATTGAACAGAAGGCAAAGACAAAATATGACCGTAAGATGGAAGAAAGAAAGAAACAGGAGATAAAGGACAAGCGTAAACAAAGAATTATGCAAGTAGGTGCCATTGTTATCGGTCTCGGTATTATTGCGGCAATAGCAGGTTCTATTGTTGTTTCCATATTGGATAAACATGAGGCGCTTAATTCTCCGTATGTAACAATCGGTAATTATGAAGTGACTCAGCCGGAATACGAATATTATTACAGTACCACGGTTAATAATTATCTTTCTACTTATTCCCCTATTCTTTCTTATATTGGCTTAGATCCTTCTGTAGACTTTGACAAACAGCAATATACGGAAGACATGACATGGAAAGATTTGTTCGATCAAATGACAGTGGAGCAGATTAAGCAAACGAAAGCATTGCTCGACGATGCGGAGGCTAATCAATTTTCATATGACATAACGGAAGAATATGCCAACATATTGAGCTCTATCAGTGCACAAGCACAAAAACAGAATCTATCCGTCAGCGATTATTATGCGGATGCATATGGACCTTACGCTACGGAAAAAAGATTAGAGCCTTATATAAAAGATAATATATTAGCACAGGCATATTATAACGAACTACTGACACAAAATGTACCGACGAATCAGGATATAAAAGATTATTATGCGGAGCACACAAAAGAATATGATAAAGTAGATTATAGAAGTTTTATAGTCAAGGCTGATATAGCGGATGGTGCTACGGATGAAGAGAAAGAAAAGGCGATGCTGAAGGCAAAACAAAAAGCAGATGCTATGATGGAAGCCCGTAAAGCAGGAGCTGACTTTAAGGAACTTGCTTTAGAAAATGCATCGGAGAAAGACAAAGCAACTTATCAGGATACGGAGAGCGACGCAACTCTTAATGAAGGCAGAGTTTACAGCGGCATAGTAAGCACAATATCCGGTTGGCTTTTTGAAGAAGGAAGAACGGAAGGCGATATTACCGTTCTGGAAGATAAAACAGATCATCAATACTATGTTGTTGAATTTGCAAACAGATATTATGACGAAGCGACCGATAAAACCATTTCGGATACGATTGCTGCAGAAAGAGTGGCAGAATATATTTCCAAATTGGAAGAACCTTATTCCGTAACGGATAATAAGGGAAATCTTAAATATCTTACAATTGATCCGAATGAGGAGATTACAGACGACACGGTAACGGACACGACAGAATAAAAGAATGAAACAGAATATCAATTGATAAATCCTGCAGGGGTTCTCATAAAACGGAATGAGTGTGTGAAGAAAAGTCTGTAAATACTGATCTTCTATGATAATAAACGGTCTGAAGGCATAGTGAAAAGCTTTCAGACCTTGTTTTATATATAACAGCACATACCGATGTATGTCAATAGCAGGC
>JAAYNW010000074.1 GCA_012520655.1 Clostridiales bacterium
AACTTTCACAAAGTGTTCTAATGAAATATTCATTCATGTTCCGGTCATTCTGTATCCATTTGATAAAATCTTCTTTTTCAATTTCCAAAAGCTTTACATTTGTTTTTGCCTCTACCCTGCTGACATAAGGATGATTCCCAAACATCTCAAGCTCTCCTATATAGCAGCCCTTCCGATAAGTATTCAAGTAATACTTTTTTCCGTTCTCCGCCTCTACATAGATGTCAAGCTCTCCGTCAAGCACGATATACATGGTCTGATATATTTCGTTCTGGTTTAAGACAAATTCATTGGCCTTATATTCACGAATTTTCATTTTACGCAGCAACTCATAAGGACAGGATTTCATGATTTCATATATCTTGGCATCCCCTTCAATATTTTCACAAATCTGCGTAATATTTGCAACATTTTCTTTTTTATTCACAGCATTATTAAGATTCATAGCTGCAGATTTTCCTTTTCTTTGTGTAATATGTTTTATTTTCTGTGATATGTGCTTCGGTTTTTTGTTATAATTATTATAAACTTTTTAAAAAACAACTACAAGGTATTATGTCTCCAAACCGAGCTTGTTTTGTTTTTTTCCCGCAAATACATTAATTTTTCCAAGACATTTGTCCAATTTACTCAATAACACACTCATCATCAAGCCTTGCTCCGAGCCTTTCCGGCTCAAGTTGAGGATCCTCAAGTTGAGGATGGACAATCTAACGATTGCATGTTAAAATATGGTTCAGTTGTAAATTATTTTTATGCTGACTAATTATAATCTGATGAGAGGAATTTCATTATATGAAGAAGGTTCTTATCATAGGTGCGGGTCCGGCAGGACTGACTGCCGCCTATGAATTACTGGCAAACAAACATCCCGGAAGCTCCGAGACGAAGGACGACTTTGAAGTGGTGGTATTTGAAGAAAGTTCTGCTTTGGGCGGTATTTCCCGTACGGTAAACCATAACGGAAATCGTATGGATATGGGAGGGCACCGCTTCTTCTCCAAAGTACCCGAAGTTAATGAATGGTGGGCAAACATGTTACCCGAACAGGGAGCTCCCTCCTACGATGATATTCTGCTGAACCGTTCTATGCCGTTATCAAAAGACGGTCCCGACCCGGAAAAGGAAGATCGGGTCATGCTGAACAGAAACCGTGTATCCCGCATTTATTTTAACAGGAAGTTTTTTGATTATCCTATTTCATTTAAATTTGAAACTTTTAGAAATATGGGTTTTTGTACAACTCTTGTTGTGGGCTTCAGCTACCTCAAGTCATTGATTCATAAACGAAAAGAAGATTCCTTGGAAGATTTTTATATTAACCGTTTTGGACGTAAGCTTTACTCCATGTTTTTTGAAAACTATACGGAAAATCTCTGGGGACGCAAGCCCTGTGAAATCGCTCCCGATTGGGGAGCTCAAAGAGTAAAGGGGCTTTCTATTATTGCAATTCTAAAGGACATCGTCGGAAAGATGCTTCCCGGAAAAGAAAACCGCAAGGTAGAAACTTCCCTCATCGAGCAATTCAAATACCCCAAGCTCGGCCCGGGACAGCTGTGGGAGGTAACCGCCGACGAAGTGGTAAAACTCGGCGGAAAAATATTATTAAACAGCAAAGTAACCGAATTTATCAAAGATAAGAACAATCATATTACCGCTCTTACCTATGAGCACGACGGCACAGCAACCACCATGGAGGGCGATATATTCATTTCCTCCATGCCTGTAAAAGATTTAATAGGAGGGATGAACGATGTTCCTAAAGACATAGCATCCATCGCTTCGGGACTCCCTTACCGTGATTATATGACTCTCGGCGTTCTCGTCCCGAAGTTAAATTTAAAGAATCTGACAAAGATGAAAACGGTCGGAAATATAGTCCCCGATTGCTGGATATATGTACATGACAGAACCGTTAAATTGGGGCGTCTGCAAATATACAACAACTGGTCTCCGTATATGATCAAAGACCTTGCAAATACCGTATGGGTAGGGCTCGAATATTTCTGCAATGAAGGCGACAGTTTCTGGAATATGAAGGAAGAACAGTTTACCCGTTTCGCAATAGACGAAATGGTCAAGATGAAGCTAATCGATAACGCCTCCGATGTTCTCGATTCCCATGTGGAACGTGTGAAAAAAGCATATCCCGCTTACTTCGATACATACAAAGATATGGACAAGCTAATAGATTATCTGAATACTATCGATAATCTTTACTGCGTAGGACGTAACGGACAGCATCGCTACAACAACATTGACCATTCCATGTGTACCTCCTTTGAAGCCGTTAAAAATATAAAGAACGGCATAAGTGACAAAAGCAATGTTTGGAGTGTAAATACGGAAAAAGAATATCACGAGGAAACTAAAACAAACGAAATAGAATAAATTAAAAACAGGAGATGCATTTTTGCATCTCCTGTTTTTAATCCTAAGGATTTCCTCGCTCATTAAAATATTAAAATCTATTTCTCTAATCTGTTATTATGAGAAAACCTCCATAATCTTATCCGCAATGAGCTTTGCTCCTTCCACATTAGGATGCGTTCCATCGCTCGTGTATTCCTGTGCGTTTTCATAAGTTATTCCGCAATTATATACGTCGATGAGTTTTACTTCCTTTTTCTGTGCGATTGAGGTAATCCATGCATTGTAATCCCCGGCTGTCGTGCCGTGTGCATTCACAAAAGGAAACTTTTCTCCCACATCGTTCCATCTTGACACCTCTGCAATGGTGCTGCAATAAATTTCCGCATCGGGATACCAGGCTTTCATTTTATCCAGCATAAGCGCATAAGCCTCGCTGAAGGTTTCTATATTCCCTTCCTCTACCGCCGAAACGCCGTCATAAGACCCTAAAGATATATTATTCAGCAGGTCATTGGCTCCCATCAGAACGATAATTACGTCCGGTCGGGTTCCATCCTCACTCGCCAAATCAGCTATTCTCTTATCGCCGCAGGAATATCTTCCGTCGTGGTTATCCTGAGACTGACCGCTTACCGTACTGCCCGAATAAGAGGCATTCCGGCAAAGCTCCATCCCCGTCCGGTTTATCACCTGCATCCACCATGTATCGTTTACATCCGTAATTGCACCGTTCTCCGGATAGTACTTACTGTAATAATCAGGAATGTAACCGGTAAACGTAGAAATGCTGTCGCCGCATATAGACACCTTCTTTTCCTTCCAAACGGAAGTTTTCTGTTTCATTACTTCCTTTCGTACTTCTTCTACGGTGAACTCCTCTTTACTCTGTATACCCCTCGACTCGGGCGCGCCTTTTTCCGTATCGACGTTCTTTCCGCATGACGTAAACAATAGTGCAAATACAAAGATGCTTGCCGCGATATAAATACCGATATTTTTTCTATTCCCCATTTCCATGCCTGCTTTCCGCCCTATATCCGAAGGCTTACCGTTTCTATTTTTTAAACATGGACTGTCTCGCTCCATGCATCGTTCCTTTATTTTTGAGCACATCATCTACCGCATCCATACGGAGTCCCGCATCGATGAAGTCGCAATGCTTGCAAAACGGATAGTTCTGTCTGCCTGTTCTGATTGCCTCGCGAAGCTCCTGATATTTCTTGCTGTTCCAGGCCTCCTTCAGCGGCGTCTCATGCAAATCCGCCAAGTCTGTCACTTCAAAGTTATCACAGCAGCAAATTCCCAATTTGCCGTTGGGCATGATCCACATATCCGTATAAGGCATCAGGCAAGTTTCCGTAATTACCTTCTCTGTAGCTTTTTTATTCGGCGCGCTGCCCGCCCGGTTCGTGAGCACCTCTTTCAAATAACGCATTTGAATGAGTATATCCACATCTTTAAACTCTTCCGGATGCTCTTTTATATACTTATATATAACCTGTATATTATCATGCAGTTTCATATCCAAACAATAATTATTGATAATAAGCTGATCCACATACGGAACAACCGATTTAACTTTATCTACATTCAGCAAAAGTCCGTTTGTAGACATGAAGATAAATGCCTCCGGAAGCTTTTCTCTGGCATATTTGTGGAATTCAACAATGCGGGTATCCAGCCATGGCTCATTATTTCCGTACATTGTCAGATGCCCCTTATATCCCCACTCTGCCAGCTGATCTATAATGCTGTAGAACAGTTCATCCTCCATGCGCTTATAGGGTCTCTTTTCCGCATTTTTATTGGCCGTACAGAACTCACAGGTGCTGTTGCAGCGGTTAATCGTCTCCAGATTTACCACTAAAGGCATGGGGACCTCTTCTTTTCCCATAAAATAATCAATATAATTTTTCTGTAATTTTCCTCTTGTTAAAAATTGAAGCTTCAAATAGCTTTCACTGGCTAACATAGGAAAATACTTCCTGGCATTCCATCCTAATCTTCCCAAAAAATTATGTACCCTTACTGACATCTCTTTATCTCCTTTATCCGTAAACGCTCCTGCGCATTTATCTATTTATCATACCATCGTGCCCAAATGCGGTCAAGGCAAGTTCTATTTCTTCTATAGCCGTTTCAATCCGCTTCCCCACATCTAAGGTATGAAAATCTTTCCGTACATGGAAAGCATATTTTCTCCCTCCAGATAATGCGGAATGAAACGGTTAAACAGACTATAGGCGAATGCAAGCATCACGTACGCCATTACTCCCAGGCACAGCATCTTGCCCAGAACTCTCCCTCCTGCATTATATGCCGCAATCCGTTCAAGCAATATACATACTTTCTGAATTCCTAAAGTTACGAGGTACATAAACGGTATCAATACCGGCAAAATATACCTTCCCTGCGGTTGAAACTCCCATGTATACGAATAGTAAACGCTAAGAGCCACCGTGATGATGCAGAATAAGGTCATGCATGCGTAAAAAACTACTATATTCTTCCTGTCCGGTGCTCTGTCTGCCTTCCACACGGACATTCCCTCCGCTTTTATTGGTTTTATCGGCAACAGTGCTATCGCACAGGCTATAATCCATAAATATTTATAGAATAAATAAATTAAGCCGTGAGTAGGAATCCTCATCGGTCCGAACATCGCAATAAAGCTGTCTCTGAGCAGCGTAACATAACCAGTCTCAAACAGCATTTCTTTCAAAGGAATACCGGCCTTTTGATAGGTAAAACGCGTCAGCGGATTATAGTCCGGAGCAGCGGTCTCTATGGCACATTTTAACCGGGCACTCATCGCTATGATATCTCCGTCATAAAGAACCGCATTACGGATAAACCACCAGCCTATACCAAGCAGCACGATTACGGATATGAGGCTTCCTTTTCGTACCATTTCCCGCCATTCCACCGTCAGCCTCTTTCTTTCTTCTCCTTGACCGTTTGAATACCTGGTATGCACATAATTTATGGCAAAGATAAGTATCGCTGCCAGAATGATACCGTATGCATTGTAATAGGACATGGCGCACAGTATAATACCAATCGCCAGCAATATACAGTCCTTCTTATCATATCCGGTCTTCTGTGCATGCAAAACCGCATAGAATATAATCGCCACAGACAGCATTGCCATGGAATCCGTATTTACATAAGAATGAATAAAAATATTCTGCGGCAGGAATACGACAAGCAGCGTAAATGTCCACTGGATATACGGACTTTTCCATGCTTCTTTTGCAATACCCCGCACAAAATACGCCATCAGCACTCCCAAGCACACGTTAACCATCCGCGCTGCGAGCAGAAGAATATATCCATCCGATGTAAACATACCGAGAAAACGAAGCAAGTAGCCTTGGATGATATAAGTCAATATCGGCTGAAATGCATAAGATGCTCCATAACCGCTTAATATTACCTCCGGATCCGCGCCGTGGGGCAGCCTTCCATGATTCCTGATATAATTTACCACCTTAAACCGGTTGATTTCGTCCGGAGGATCTCCATATGTCTGAAGCATTGCAAAGCAAGCAATTGCCGCAAATACAAACAGATAAAAGATAATTTCCGCCGCCTGCTTAAGCTTTTTCTCATCTGCAGCATACACGAAACGTTTCATCTATATTTCGCTCCTTCCTATTCCGGATTCATTCGCTTTCATAAAGGAAAACCACATACGGCGATCGCTCCGATGCATAGGCTTTTATAAGTGTAAGTCCCAGCTCCTCGGCATTTTCAAGCTCGATACGGGAAAAAATATACTTACCGCCCAGTTCCTTAAACGCTTCGTTATCCATGTACAGGTGTTCATCCGTCACATACATGGTTTTCGTCGCGCTTACCACAGAAGCGTCCGTTCCCGAATATATATATGCTCTCGCACCCCAGTCATCATAATAGATTCTGCTCGCTTCTACCCGCTCAAGAGCAGGCGCTATTATTTTTCGAAAATCCTCTTTATACTGCTGGGAATAGAAACCAAGGTAACCATCCAATGTGGCGATGCCGTTATATTCCAGAACCGCCGGATGAATTCCATATGCCACAGCCCATTCTCCGTGATAATCGATATCTTGTTTTATTTCTTCAAACAAGTCTGTCGAATAAAACTCCCCATAAGACATATCATCGATTACTTTCCCTTTGACAAGCTCCAGCGCCTTATTTTTGCAGGTCGCATACCAGTCATTATATCTGCTTGGAGTCAGAAGAATAACGGCAATCGCAGCGAGCGCCAACCCGTTTGCCAGCCATTTGAGCAGATTTCCGTTCTTATCTCTTCCGGCAATACGCATATTCTTCACATCATACAGCCTCTGCAACACGAGAAAGAAAGAAGCATACCAGAGAAACGGGCTGAAAAATACCGTACTGTTAAACTGAAAGCCCTTAAGCGGCGGCAGAAGAGTTTCCACAAGGCTACGAAAGCCTCCCCAATTATATATTCCGTATATAATGCTGTTAAACAGAATTACAAGCATCTGGAAATTGTATATATCATGGAAAATATTTTTCCAGTTCCCCTCTTTTATATATTTACCGTTTATATATATAAAATACAGGACACATACGGGAAGCACCAGCTTTGTATGCACGCTTTCCGCATGGAACATGCCGTTCTTCCATACATCCGCAATCTGTCTCACAATCTCTCCAGCCGTCAGATCCGCTTCCACCATAGTAGAACGAATCGTTTCCGTATCGCTCAAAAGTATCACGCCAAATAAACGATATTCAAACGCCACATAGCCTGCTGCCAGCACCAGTACCGCAAGAAACAAAGGCTTGCAGAACTTCTTGTCTCGAATGCTGAGCCAGATAACGGCAACCGTAAGGTAAGCGAGAATAAAAAATCCAAAATATGAAAAATAGGACAGGAAGGGATAACAAAAAAGTGCAAGGTACAGCCAAAAAGAAGGCTTTTTATATATTCTGCGCAACAGATAAATAACAAGAGGCACGGACGCAAAGGGAATTCCGAATGCAGGAAACATATTCAAAATCCCATAGGCAAAACCGAGCATTGCCACAAGCGGCTTATACTCGCTCGCTTTTTTACCGTACCAGTCCCTCGCCAACAGCCATACCGAAGCCATTGCAACGGTTATCTTCAAAAAATATCCCGTTATGTAAGCTGCAAAGGAAGGCAGTGCCATATACAGCAACGTATAAAGTGAAAATTCCGAAGGAAGATTATCCCGGCTGATCCCTCCCAAAAAGGGAATCTCCGCATTATGTGAGAAATAGCTTCCCGTGTTCTTCAGCATCTGAAACTGCGCCACGAACAAGTCCAGATTATCGTGAACCGCAATATAGCTGTCCTCTCCGAAACAAGCATATACAGCTGCAGTAAACAAGATAAATGAGCCAATAATAACAAAATACCAATATTTAATAATTTTTTTAATCGCCGCCAACTCTTACTCTCCACCTTCAACTTCGCATCTATTTCCCGCGCTTACTTTCTTCCGTATTTCCGCTTCTTTATTCCGGGAGGCAGCAGATCATAGAGAAGCACGGACAAGGCCGTGTAAAACAGTCCCATATTATAAATCATGTAACGGGGCTGTGTGAATATCATTGCGCCTACCACAATGGAGTTCACAATAATTCCCCCCAAAACAATCTCCGCCAAAGTCAGCGTACTTTCCGGTTCCATCCATTTCTTATGCCTTCCGGACGCTGTCTTATATAAATAATACAGATATACGAAAAGATAAAGCACATATGCTAATATTGCATAGATATTCAGATAGCTGTTTACTCTGGCAATAGAATTTACAAAGCCTTTCCATATATTTGCCGCAAGCACCTCAGACAAACCGCCCTTATCCTGCAAAAGCAGAGTTTTTGCCATAGCACTGCAATATTCATCATATTTAAGCACCGCATCGATTTCCGAATATTCGAAATTTTCGGCGATATATCCTTGTATCAACGGATTTATAATGCCATAGCCTATGGCATCGTAGCTGTCCGCATAATGCGTGGATAAGTCCACCCACCCTTCCGGAGCATATGCTATCCGAAGCCTCTGCTCTTCTGCCTGCGCAAGAATCTCTTCATATAAGTTGCGCACTTGTGCATCTTCGAACAAGGAGACATCCTTCTCCTGAGAGGTGTAGATCAAAGTGCACAGCATCCCCATAGAATTGCCGGAATGCTCGATCCACGCTCCTCGAACGCAGTAGTTATAAAAACGATCCGTAAGCTTGCTCGCCACGAATAAGCATATAATCAGTCCGAATAGCAGCAGCAGCTTTTTCAGTTTCCTTTTCTTTATAAGATAATATAAGGAAAACACCGCCGCCATCAAAGCGAATGCAATTAGCATCTGCTTGCGCAGATTCACTAGCAGAAACGCAAAGCCGGCTGATCCGATCAGGTTCATTTTCTTTTCTTCCAAAATATATTTATATAACTGGACGATAAAAAGCACATATAAAGACAATCCCAGCCCCTCGGTCATTATGCTGTTGATATACGAAGAACCTCTGATTGCCACGAAACGACAAAGAAATGTTACTCCGAACTGAAAGCCTATAGATAAAAGTGCTAAAAGCCTGCTGTTATTTTTATATCCCTTTACAGTTAAGGCCAGCTTCCATGACGCGTATGCCGCAAGAATGCTTTGAGCAAGCACTACCGGCATCAAGTAACCGTCTTCGCCGAAAAGGCTGCGGAATATCCAAAGAAACGTCGGATATAACGGCTCTCTCGTAATGTTCATCGTAGCATAGCTGGAAGAATCCTTACACCACACCGGTCCGTCATAAAACGGAAAAAAGAGATAGAAGCCCAAGCATACGATAAGCAGACCTATATCCCATTTTTCAAAAGATGTAATGTATTTTTTTATTTTATTAATCCACGTCATCATTTTTTATTTTCCCCTGAATCATATTCAAACGGAATTCGAAGTCCCTTCTGTTCTTAAGAGCCATGTTGGATAGAATCATACCTGAAAAAAAGGCTTGAACCGCCGCAAGCATAACGAAGCAACAGACAAATAAGGTAGGAAATTTATCCACTACACCCGTTCTAATAAAGTCTATCAGTATCGGTATGAAGAACGCAATGGCAACTACCGCGAGAACAAGCGCAAGCAAGGAGAAAAAGCCGAATGGCTTGTAATCCTTATACAGCCTGCCGATCGTTCCAAGCACCCTTATACCATCCGAATAAGTATTCAGCTTCGACTCGCTGCCCTCGGGTCTGTCTCTGTAATCCACAATAACATTTTCAATCTGCATATTGTTAAAAACCGCATGAATGGTCATCTCTGTCTCTATCTCAAAGCCCTTGGACAGCACAGGGAAGGTCTTGACAAAGCCATAACTAAATGCCCGAAAACCCGTCATAATATCCTTGATCTCGCATCCGAACAGGTGATTGATCGTTGCTCTCACAAGGCTGTTTCCCACATTGTGAAAAGGTCTTTTATTCTCAGTAAAATAGGTAGAGGAAAGCCTGTCCCCCACTACCATATCCGCATGGTGGTTTAGTACTTTATCCACCATCTCGGGCGCATATTCCATAGGATAAGTATCATCCCCATCCACCATAACATAACACTGCGCGTCTATCTCGCGGAACATCCTGCGTATTACATTGCCTTTTCCCTGCATATATTCATACTGCACCACAGCTCCCGCCTCTGTGGCAAGCTCCACGGTACGGTCTGTAGAATTATTGTCATACACATAAACCACTGCCTCCGGCAGTGCTTTTTTTGTGTCGGATATTACTTTTGCAATCGTCTTCTCTTCGTTATAACATGGTATTAAAACCGCAATTTTATCCATCTTACTTCTCTCCGATGTCCTTCCTGTCATTTCCTTTATTCTATGTCCTGATAAAATTTATTCTAGCAGAATATCCTCCATCCGTCTATCAAAATCAGCTAACCTCGTCCCCCGGGTATACTAGAATCCCTGATAAATAAACTCCGCCGCACTGTAGCCCGGACCGTAATTTCCAAGCAATATCGTATAAAATAAAAGCGCATACCAAATCATCCACCTTATGGGAAGCTTCTTTTTCTCTATCCTCTCTCGTACGCTTTCCTTCTGCTGCATAACGGATACCGAAAGCAAAATAAGCAAGGATCCTGCAGCTATTGTAAATTCTATGAAATCCAACCCCAAAGTAAATACGGACCCGTCGAACAATATTCCCGCATTCCATACGCTTACTGCTCCCTTCAGCATATGAAAAGCATCCGCCGTGCTGTCCGCCCGGAAGAATACAAAGCCGATATTGACAAGGAAAAACGTTCGCAGTATGCGAAAAATATTCACCAAGCGTTTCTTCGGGTCGATACGGAATCGGGCCATAAATTTATCGAAAAAGGGCGTCAAAAGCTCCCCGGACACGATGTAAAACCAATGAAGCAGACCTGAACCGATGACATACTTCCAATTTCCCCCGTGCCATATGCCCACCGCAAACCAAAGTGCAAACATCGCAAGAAACGTAGTGAACTGTTTACCGCGTTTCTTGCCGAATCTCTCTCTCATTTTCTTGGATAGACGCGTAAACGTTCCGGTTCTAAGCAGCGGATAAAACACATATTCTTTCATCCACACGCCCAGGGTAATATGCCACTTCCTCCAGTACTCCGAGATATTTTTGGCAAAAAAAGGAGTTTCAAAATTCTCGGGAAGCCGAATTCCGAATGTCTGAGACATTCCGAGTACGATATCCATACAGCCGGAGAAATTCGTATACAGCTGGAAAGCATAGCATACTGTGGCCAGCCATATGTATGCGCCGGGATAATCCCCGTAATTTCCGTAAACCGTATCCACAACAAGACGCATCCTTTCGGAAATTACCAATGTCTTAAAAAAGCCCCATACCATCCTCTGCAATCCGAAAGTCACTTCCCGATAGTTAAAAGGATGCGGTGTAAAAAACTGTTCCCCGTCCTCTCTGTACCGCAAGATGGGCCCTGACAAAATAGACGGGAAATACATGCCGTATAATGCCAGTTTAAAAAAATTCCTCTGAGGTACGGCGATACCGTTATATACATCAATGACAAAACCGAGTACCGAAAATGTATAGAAAGAAATTCCGAGCGGCACCATAAACTTTAGTCCGCCAAGAACAGCAGCCTCTGCCCCGAACAAGCCTGCTATCCCGTTTATCGTATTGATGCCGAAGTTCACATACTTCAGCACGAACAACGACCCGATAAGCAGTAAAACCACCCCTGCCATAGCAGCTCTTTTTCCCTTCACGCTCTCCGTCCTGTCCATAATGCATATACCTATATAGGCCGCAAGACAAGCGCCCACCGGATATAAGATAAGTATTCCGTTTCCGGAAAGCAGATAGTATGCAATACCGGATAAAAGCAAAAATACCCATTGCGTTTTTCGGGGAATCAGATAATATATAATTAATATACATGCATAAAAGCACAAAAAGTAAAAGGATGTAAACGTAGCTCCCATAAAAAAGAGATCCTTTCCGGGCTTGCTATGGTCAGACATTTTCCTTACAAGCACATCATCTACCGATATAAAAGCAGGAGGACTAATAATTACGATGCTTAACTTAAAAGTACACCATATCGGATATTTAGTAAAAAAAATAAATGCGGCAATATCAGAATTCCAGCATCTGGGATATGTGATCCTTCAGGACATCGTTTATGATGACAGCCGCAAAGTAAATATTTGTTTTATGGAGAAGGACGGATACACAGTAGAGTTAGTCTCTCCCGCCACCCCCGACTCCGTCGTTGCCGGACTCTTGAAAAAATACAAAAATTCACCTTACCATTTCTGTTATGAATCCACCGATTTCGAAAACGATCTTGCCGCCCTTACGAAAGACGGGTATACTGCCATAGATATGCCCACGCCCGCTCCCGCTCTCGGAAACAGCCGCGTGACATTTTTAATGAACGCAAATCTTGGCATGATCGAGCTTCTGGAGGTTCGCTCCTGATTTTTACGAGCTTATAGTTTCGACCGGGTTATATCTGGCTCATAATGATGTCAGCCATCTCACCCACATTCTTCATCGTAACAACCTGCCCCATGGTAAACTTCACGCCGAACTCCTGCTCCACAGCGGCAATCAGATTAATATGCTCCAGAGAATCCCAATCCTCTATATCATCTGAAGTTGTCGCCTCGTTTACCATAATGGATTCATCATCAAACACATCTCGAAATACTTCATTTAAAGTATCAAAAACTTCTTCTCTGCTCATAGCTATTTCCTTTCATCTCTCAAACATCGATTACCTTATTCTTATTTTCATAATTATCGGGTATCTCATATTCCCATATAGTATTGCCTGCAGTATCCTCTTCTATCTTATGAAATCCCTGCAGCTCATAGAAATTACTTACCATTTGGTTTTTTGCTGTCGGATAATAGTATCCTCTTATCCTGCTCAGCCCTTCCTTGCGGCACTCTCTCACAAGGCAATCCATCATGGCGTATTCCATATCCCTTTTTAGTACACGACAGCTCATAATCCATAAATCTATATGAACAACTTCCGCATCCTTCTTTCCGATAACGACGGAAACTATTCCGTTATCCCCGAATTTATCCTCCAGCTTTCCATAGAGATCAATATATTCCGGAGATTTCGCTGTCTGCTCAATCTCACTTTGCGTATACCTTTTCGTTGTCAGGTTGAACTGATTGCTTTTATTGGTAAGCTGGGCAATTCTGGACATATACATAGGCTCAAAGGGTTTTATCGTCGCGTGCATCTTAAGCGAACGGAGATATTCGGCATAGTCCGCAAAGCCCGCCTGCTGCTTTTCGCGCAGGATATTGGCCTTGTACATATCGTTTCTCTTTCTGTCGTCCTCCGAAAGTCCCGTCACCTCAAAGAACCCCGAACGATCCAGCACGTGTATATACTGTTCCGGTGTTCTGATGTCAGGTACCGCCACTCCCGGAACATGAGCTCTCACGATTTCTCTCTCTGCCGGATTATCGTCCACAAACACAAGACTGTCCGGCAAGACATTGAGCTCCGAAGCAATCGCTTCGATATTTATACTCTTCGGCTCCCAATTGGCTTTTATCAGAATAAAATCCTCCGGCTTCAAGATCCCTTCCGGATGATTTAAACCTGCCAGAGCATTTACCTCTTCATTTTTCGAATTGACATTGAGCATGATGCCAATTTCCTTCTGCGCCTTTATATAGCTTTGAAATTCCGAATAAACTTGTCCGAGGGATGTCTCTTGACCGATTTCCAGATTCTCTGCACCGTCATCACCGACAACTCCTCCCCACAGCGTATTATCCAAGTCCAGTACCAGTGCTTTTTTATTTTTTCCGAAAACCGCCTTGATTATATTGGATAAGTTAAACGCGAATTCAGGAATCGCCTGCATGCACATACAGTACTTATACATATGCCAATAAAAAGGATCCGACCATTTGTCGAGCCCGTACGCTGCTGCCATATAGTTTATATCATTAATATAAAAGTTCTCATGACTTTCCGCATAGTTATAAAAACGTTCATTTATTTTCGTTATAAAGCGGATCCGCCCGTGGATATCGCTGGCATCTTTGTTTCCGAGCAGACGGTAAAAAGGATATTCAAAATTATTCTGTATAATAGGGCAATGATACGTCTCCCCAAGCTTGTCCCACACGGCTGCAAAATGCTCGTACTGCGAATCTAACAGGGCTTCTATTTGCTCCCTGCTATCCCCTACCTGCGGATATGCGGTAATATTCCTGTTGCTCGTATGAAGAAAAATGATATCCGGCGCAAAGGAAGATAGTTCGGCATTCGCGAACATGGCCTCTTGAAAATACTGTCCATATTCCGACTCGTAGAACTCCGGCTCGATTCCCTGATCCAGAAGAAACAATTCCAGCATACGGACGATATCATGAGTGGTGCTTCCGCCGAGCACCGCTATCTTTTTCTTAAGACGCGGTATACCCTTTTCTAAAAGTTCCCTCTTTAGCTTTTTGGACTTTTTTAAAATATACTCACTGTCAAAAGGATATTCTAATTCTTTCACTTTAGCTCTCCCACAAATTCTTCACTCTTTAAATCAAGAAAATACACGCCTTTTCTTTTCTTATTTTATGTTAATACAAGGCGGATGCTGTAACATCCGCCTTGTATTTTAACATATTTTACTATTTGCCGCAATCTAACATTGTATGCGTTCTAATTATTCCTTGTTGTCTCATAATTTAAAATAATTTCCGAAAGCTTCTCCGCATATTTCCTGCGGCCTTTTTCCGATAGATGAATACCGTCTTCCAAATACTCATCCGCCGTATAAGTATCTAATCCGATTCCTTCATATGCATTCAGAAACAACGTATTCTCGTCTGCCGAAACATTGCCGCACACACGATAATAAGCAGCAAGGGTACCGCCCCCGTTATCTACCATATTGCCATCTCCCAGATAAGCGCCGTCTTTTCCCCAGAACTGCGCATAGTTAGGCGAGCATAGTACGATTTCCGCCTCCGGGAAGCTTCCTCTCAGCCTATTAATTGCATTTCTCAAGGCGCCTACATAAGTATATTCCTGATTCGTATTGGAGTCGTTATTTATCGGAATCGCACTAAGGAAATCATTCATTCCGTATTCAATGACGAAGTAATCTGTCTTGTCGAAGTCACAAGATGCGAACACTTCTCCTGCCCTGAATCCGTCCAAAATGCCTGCATCGATATTTCCGCAAATTGCATTTACCACTCCCTGCAGCCCGCGGGAACTCCATGTCTCAAATACCGCACTTTCATACTTGCTAAGCGCGGCAGTAGTTCCTCCCATAGCCAGATTATATACATCGGCATTGCACAATTCTCCCGTAATAGCAGCTATTCCCGTTTCATTTCTATAACCATCGAGAATACTGTCACCCAGAAAAACTATCTGGAGACGGCTTTCATCCGCCTGCTCCGGCACCGCTTCCGTCACTGCTTGTTCTTCAATCTCCGGTTCGTTTAAATCCTCCGGTGAGACAACTACAGTGCTCTCATTGACCTGCTCCTCCTTCTGAGCATTTTCATTTTCCTTATTCATTTCTTCCGTCGCCTGGGGAACTTCCTGTACTACTATCGCATCTCCCGATGCCTCTCCCCCCATATCCCGGTCTTTCTCGACTTTCCCGCAGCCCGCGATAAACAGAAACATAGCCAGTAAAACAAAAGCTGACATTATATTTCTTTTTGCATACAATACTGTTTTTTTCATTTTTCTCCTCATGATGATTCCTCCCGGAATTTATTTATATTTTTAATTCCTTTCGTTTTGCTTCGCTCATTTTATGTCCACACTGAAATTATAGCATACTTTTTTACGAATGGACTTATATACCGCATAATTAAGGAATTATTCCTATCAACTTAAAAAAAACTTAATAATTATTTGCTTTAATAAAAATTGATATAATATAGGTTAATATTCAATAATTTTTGATGTTATATGATAATTGCCATAACTCTTAAAATCAACTATAATATGTTGTTAATATTATTTACGGAAAGTTCTGAGGTCGCTTATGCTATTTAATTCTATGGCTTTTGCCATATTTTTGCCTATTGTTTTTTTATTATACTGGATATGTCCTTCCAGATACCGCTATATATTTCTGTTAGCTGTCAGCTATTATTTTTATATGAGCCTCGACATAAAGTACGTATTTCTCTTACTGTTTACCACGGCTGTTTCATATCTGACCGCAAGAAGCTTTGAAAAAGCCCAAAGTCTGTTTTCAAAAAGAATCGGCTTGCTCGCGGGTATTCTTGCACTGACAGGAGTCCTTTTCCTATATAAATACTTAGGATTTTTCTTCGAGATTATTAATGCTGTCACGCAGGCATTTTCAATCCCTATACAGACCCCTACTGTAAAGCTTATGCTGCCTGTGGGAATTTCATTCTACACATTCCAGACTCTGGGCTATTTAATCGATGTATATATGGGAAAATATCCGGCAGAGAAGCATTACGGTTATTACAGTCTGTTTGTTTCCTTTTTTCCTCAGCTACTATCCGGTCCTATCGGACGAGGGGAGCTGCTGCTTCCTCAGTTCAAAAAAGTACGGATTTTCGATTCCACCAAGGCTGCTTATGGCTTAAAGCTTATGGCTGTCGGTTACTTTAAGAAGCTGGTGGTAGCAAACCTCCTCGTCTCCAGCGTAGATTCCGTGTATGATAATGTGAATAGCTATATCGGCCTTGTTTATATTATTGTTACCCTTATGTTTTCCATTCAGATTTACTGTGATTTCTCCGGTTATACGGATATCGCCGTAGGAACCGCCATGCTGTTCGGCATCGAGCTTACGCAGAACTTCAAGAGTCCTTATTTTTCCCATAGCATTAAGGAATTCTGGAGTCGCTGGCATATATCCCTCTCTACCTGGTTCAGGGATTACGTATACATTCCTCTGGGTGGGAATAGAGTAGGCAAAGTAAGGCATGCATTGAATCTGATGATTACGTTTCTGGTAAGCGGGCTTTGGCACGGTGCCGGCCTGACATACCTTGTATGGGGTTTTTTGCACGGTTTTTATCAGGTTGCGGAGAGTTTCTGTCTCCGCGGCAGGAAACGCTGCAGCGATTCTAACCGCAAAGGGCTTCCAGGATTCTTATCCTTTGTTCTTACTTTCTTCCTTGTCTGCTTCGCATGGATCTTTTTCCGTGCAAACAGCCTTGCGGATGCATGGAGAATGATAAGCTTAAGCTTTTTCCTGATTGGAGACTTGAGTGAATATTTAAAGACAGCCGTCATTTGTCTGGATATGACCTATACTCATATGGTCTATATTTGTATCCCTGTCATTTTACTCGGTATATATGATTATGCTTCTCTCAAAACAGACTTTATCGCTTATATATCCTCGAAAAAAATCTGGGTACGCTACCCTGTTTATATCTTGTTTTTACTTATCATTCTATTGTTTTCGGAGAAAGGAGTATCGACTGAATTCTATTATTTTCAGTTCTGATAAAATCTGATGAAGGAAAAAAGAAAAATGAGGCCTTATTTGAATTTTATATTGAAATGTATTGCGGTAAGCGGCATTGCACTTATACTTCTGCTTTTGCTGAATTACCGCTATGAGCAGGTAATGGAGGATCCATATGCCGATGCACACAAGTTCGACTTTATGGATTCCACCTATAATAATATTCAGATTTGCAATATAGGAAGTTCTCACGGCGAATATGCTTTTTATTATGAGGAATTAGCGAAGCAGGACGGCTACGAATGCTTCAACTTCGCCATGGCAAGTCAGACTTATAACTACGACCTTGCCATACTGTCCATGTACCGGGAACATTTTGCCGACAACAGCCTCATGTTCATTCCGGTTTCTTACTTTTCTTTTAACAACGAAGTAATTAACGAAGCAGAGCAGGAATCCTTGAATGCCAAGTATTATACCTTCCTGTCTCCAGGGTATATTCCCGATTACAGTCCCTATGTGGATCTGGTAACCCATAGACTGCCTGTACTGTCTGCCGGAGAGGATATCATTAAGATCTTTCCCTCCTTATCCATAAAAGCATTAGCTGCGGACAACGACGTTCCTGCTTCTGAGGAATTCTATGAAAAAGCTCTGAACCGCTATCAACGGCATATGGAAAATAAAGAAGATTATTTCCTGCAGGAACGCATCGATAATCTGTATGATATTTTAAACTTCTGCAAGAATAACGGTATTACTCCCATATTAATTACGACACCCTATACTTCTTATTATACCGATATGGTCTCCGGAGAGTTTAAGACGGAGTTTTACAATACTATCAGTACCATCGCAAGCGCCACGCGCACTCCTTATTATGATTATTCGGAGGATACGCGCTTTTCCGCCCATTTGGAGTATTTTGCCGACGCCGACCATTTGAATACGGAAGGTGCCGTACTCTTCATGGATACAATAAAAGAAGAAATCCCCGAATATAGGGAATTTCTTCTGAATAATATACCTATTCATAACGGAGACCCCGGCTGGCAGCCTCCCTATTAATATCTATATTCATTACATGCATTTATAACCAGCTGAATTTCTTCTTCCGTCATCTCCGGAAACATAGGCAGCGTGATGCAGTGTTCCGCCAAATATTCTGCATTCGGACAATCGCCTTTTCGATAATTCAAATGTGCATATGCTCTCTGTAGATGGCAGGGCACCGGATAATGCCTGTTGCACTCGATCCCTTTCTCCTCCATAAAGTGCAGGAACGCTTCCGCATCCGGTACGGTAATAACAAATAAATGGAACACCGGCTCCGTATTGTCCGGATGTGCCTGCATCCTGATCAGAGGATTAACTATCTCACGCATATAACGCCATCCGATATCCTGTCTGCGGCAGGTCCACTCCTTCAGATACTTCAGACTGACGCTGAGGACAGCTCCCTGTATTCCCTCCATACGCATATTGTAACCTACTACGTCATGATAATATCTTACCTTACACCCCTGATTCTTCAGAATATTTATATAGTCGATGTAATCTTTGTTATTCGAGGTCACACTGCCCGCTTCCCCGAAGGCATAGAGGTTCTTACCCGGATAAAAGCTGAAACATCCTATATCCCCAAGGCCCCCCACCATTTTCCCTTCATACCTGGCATTGTGAGCCTGTGCGCAATCCTCTACTACGTACAAGCCATGCTTATCCGCTATTTCTTTTACTTTTCCGAACTCAAAAGGCTGTCCGTAAAGGTGTACACCGATGATTGCCTTCGTTTTTTTTGTAATCTTCTTCTCAATAACTTCCGGATCAATTTCCCATGTATCTTCTGTACAATCTACAAAAACCGGAGTTGCCCCCGTATAAGTAACCCCCCAGGCGCTGGCAATGTAAGTATTGGCCGGAACGATTACCTCGTCTCCCTCCCCGATGCCTAGAGCGAGCATGGCAAGCTGAATGGCAGATGTTCCGTTATCCACTCCGGAAGCCGCTTTAACTCCTATGTATTCAGCAAATTCCTTATCGAACCTGTCCGCAAACTTACCGCCCGAGAAAGCCGTTTCCTCACAGACTTCCTCAATCGCCCTCATATATTCTTCTTTATGGTTTCTGTAATTTCTTCCTAAATCAATTCTTTTTAGCATCTGCTTTATCCTCTTCTCTGAATTGCCTATGAAGCCTTCTTATTTGTATCATATAATTCTTTACCGTTTTAATAATCTTTACGGTCGTATTATAATCTTCCTGCCATTCCACCGGCATATCCAATATGCGCACTCCCATGCGTTCTGCCCGAAGCAGCATTTCGATTGTATAAAACCACCCGTTCTCATTCCCCGACACTTCCACGAGCTTGTCCGCTATATTCTTGCGCATAAAAGTAAATCCGCAGACCGCATCGGTAGACTTCATGCCTAATACCGTCTTTAAAAGTACGAGCAACCCCTTGGAGGTAACTTTCCGATACCATTTTCTTCCCTGCGTATCCGATTCCCTGCTGAATCTCGTACCATTGATATACTCTATATCCTCTCTGTTCTCAAATATGCGGATAGCCTCTCCCAAATGTCTGATATTCGTGGATAGATCGATATCCATGTATCCTACAATATCGCTCGTATTCCGCTTGATACCTTCTCTGAAAGCTACGCCAACACCCCGCTCCTCTACTCTGACATAAACCGCTTCCTCATATTCTTTGCACAAATCTTGAGCTATTTGAGGAGTTTCATCCGTAGAGCCATTATCAAGAATCATCAACTTATAAGGTATGCTGCAATTCTTACGCAGATACTCAGCTGTTGTTACAATACCCTTTTTCAGCCTGAGTTTCTCATTTAATACCGGAAATAAAATTGTAATGTCCATTTTCCGCTCCCATCATAATTCTTATCTTCTTGAAATCTTTTCCACATTTTCCACTAAATATCGTTGATGCTTAAATATAAGATTCAAAAGTACCGACAGATATTTCAAAATAATTGTAAGCAGGGTAAATACACCAAAAAATCCAAATGCCAAAAATCCCATGGTAGACACCCAACCTTCTACCGGCTTACTCGTGCTGAAGAAGGAGCTGATAATATAAATCACTACACCTACGGAAAAAACCAGGAATGCTCCGCTTATGATAAGCGCTGTTTTCTCCAGTACGTTTGTAAAATATATAAACGAATCCATTGCAAGACTTGTACGTTCATTCCTATTCGTTTTTCTCCTCCGTCTTCCGTCTCTATGATTGCTCTCATAATATATCGTATCTGTTTTCAATCCGCAGTTCATATATACTGCTTTCCTATAAGGAATATATGTATCAAGGGATTTCACCCGGTTAATTGCCCGTCTGGACAAAATACGAAAAGTTTCCGGACCGATTTTATTTTTCGACCAACTGGTTAAATTATAGAAGAAATAAAAAACCTTTGATGTCAGTTTGACTCTGTCTCTGCAACTGGTCGAAACGATGTCATAGCCACTCAACAATTTATCATATGCCCGCACTATAATCTCAGAATCGTAATCGCAATTTATATCGTCAAATTCATATACAAAATCGCCGATTGCAAGATCCCTTCCCGCGTTCATGGAAGCTTCCAATCCCTGAAAATAGCTCATGTAAACAATATTTATTATATTATTCTCTTCGCAGCCGGCAAAATGCTCCTTCAGCACTTCCACACTATCATCCGTAGATGCATCGTCCACACAAATAATTTCGTATTTCTCGAAAGTATCCATAAATACCGGCAATACTCGCTCAAAAAAGTTAACTATATTTGAACCTCCATTATGCAGATACACAACAATGGATATAAATTTACTTTCCTTTTTTTCCATTATAAAAACTCCTCCAGATCATACACTGTATTGATTTTTCCTGACAATACACTAATAAAATACGGTTTTTCCGAATCGATCCTGATCCTCGTAGGTCTGGAATCATCCACCTCGGAGGATTTTAATATCGGCTTCATGGAAAATAGGGAATTCACATATTCATACCGGTATTCCTCCTTTAAATACTTTTTCACAAGGTGATTCATGTACTGCCAGGCAGAAGGCGGCTTGTTCGGACACTCATTACAATTCTGCAATTGCCCTGCTCCGCATTCTACACCATTTTGGCAAGCGAAGTCTGGCAGCTTTCCATAACTGGTTACATGCGGTGTAAAAGTCACCGAGGTCAACGAATGATACCCTGTTTTTCCGAAAGGCATAATGGAGAAAAAAGGCCCATCCATTACCGTTATCCCGATATCTTTTAAGTTATCTCCCGCCTCACAGATGATAAGCTCGCATAATTCGTATTTTATATCAAAAAAGTCTCTGTCTTTCTCTTCCTTCTCCATCAATTGCAGAATCTGGTTGGTAGACGCATAAGACGCATTTAATACGAACTCTGTTTCAAAACATTCATGATTTTTAAGGCTTATTATAAACTTTGCATCAGACTTATTAATTTTCTCTATCCTTGCGCCGTATATAACCGTAACATTGTCAAAACCGGACAACTCTTTCAGATAGAAATCCCTTAAGAGCATGGCATCATAAGTATATTCTTCCGTCAAAAATGCTCCGTCACACTGCCCTTGCTTAAAATATTTGGACACCGGCATTTCCTCGCAGCGTATACCTGCAGCTTCGCAAAACCCGGCAAACTGCTTTGCATTGGTCCACGAATATTGCTCCGATGTGGCATAAATCTGCTGGAAAGAAGAATAAATACAGAAATCAAATTCTTCCGCAAACCGTTTGAAGTATCCCGCCGATTTTGCCGCGGTAGAAATACTCCTCGGATAATGATATCCCATATGGACTCTGGCTTGATTAATATACGTAGCCCTTTTAAACGGAGCATCTTCATACTCCAGTACTAAGACGCGCTCTCCCTTTTTGGCACAATACAGAGCGGCGTACATTCCGTACAGCCCTGCCCCTATGATAATCTTATCATATGCCTTTTTCATTTTTATAAGGATACTCCTTTCAACTTTATCGGTTTGTAGCAATACCTTTCTATTCCTTTTCAATCACAATGCCGGATACTACAATGTCGCTCCCTCCGGTATTCCATAAAGCAAATTCCAAATCTCCGGCATATTCGGTAAGCTCCACTTCACAGGTCACATGATTTTCTCCGATGACAATATTCTGCGGCTGAAGGTTAACGTCTCCTCCGTTATAATAGCACTTTACCTCCACCTCGTTCAGATTGCTTCCCGTTACCGTGACCTTATATTTTCCTGCTTCCGCACTCAGATACGGCCCATATGTATTTCCATAGGGGTGAATGTTCCATGTGCCGTCCACGACCTCACCATTGTTCATATATTGACCATCGGAAAGTTCATAACGGTATGTAGTAAGAGCCTTTTTATCAAGAGGAACCATATCTCCCAGCGGCTCGCTGCATCCGACAATCAGTCCGTCTATATCATAATAGTTCATCTTATAATTCAGGCATTTCTGTGCCTCGTTTCTAAAAAAGATAAAAACAGTGTCCGAAGGAAGCGCGCGCAAAGCTTCATCTCTTGCAATTATCTCCTTATCCCCTATGGAACGAGCAAAATAAAAATTGCTTAAAGTCAACCCGTAATCCGACGCATAATCGCCAAAAGAAAACAATAACTTCCTGCTGTTCGCCACATCCGACACAAAGCAAATATGTTCTACATCCGTTTCCTGTGCAAGCATGAGCCAATTCTCTGAGGGAAGTAAAGTCTGATAAGTATCTATCTTATTATATACGTTATTCTTCTGTACAAGCGCTCCTTTTATATCCGCAATCTGTAAAAGCAGGCACAGGGTTAATAGAATTCCCTTCGTGCGCTTATTTATCAGCCTTCCGTCCATACATACTGCACCAAACACTATCAGATATACAACAGGCCATATCAGACGTCCCGTAGCTCTGAATATGCTCCACAGCTTATACACAGAGCCGGGAATCGGTATCTCGTACAACACCTTATCATCGTACATTACGATATTGGAAGCCGCCAGAATAACGATAGCCACAACAATAAAGGCATATGCGACTTCTCTAATGTGCTCTTTTATCCACAAGGATAGCCGTGTCTTTTTCACGGCTATGTTTCCAAGCCATAAGATAAACGCTACTGCAAATAGTACCAGAACTCCAAGGCCCAAATAGCCAAAGCCCTCGTATTGGCTGTCCGTACAGGGCATATCTTTCAGATATCCCGACCAGCCTTGCGGATTATAGAAGCCGTTCAAGTTAAAGCTGTAATATCCTACCCCATCGTTACCCGCTTTCATTCCGGAGCCAAAGCCACCCAGGAGAAAAACGACAGCTGCTGCTGTTCCCACGTAAGAAGCGAGAGGTAGCAATACTTTCCACTTCTTTTCTCCCTTTACCAAGTCGATCAGCAGAAAGCCAAGAAGAATCACGCCGCACATAGGCAGAAAATAGATATGGATGCCGGCACACAAAGCTCCCAATATGCTCCAGCCAATTACCGCATTGGAGGTTTTCCTGAATATATCGTCATAATATACAATAAACAACAACGCTATCAGACATAAAAATTGTGCCGCAAGCGAAGTCATCCAATACATTCTGTCGATAAATACAGGGCTTAAAACAAAAAACATACCTCCGATTACAACAGAAAAATCATTCTTTATATATTTCTTTACGAGAATTGCTCCTACGCCTCCTTGCAGCATAAAGCACAAAAGCCCAAACCATCCGAAATATTGGAATTCCGCCGGAAGAAGAAAACGAAAGACCTTAAAAAACAAAGCAAAAAAAGGTATGGAATCGGTAAAAATAACCGATGTCATATTCGGGTATGCCAATGTATCTATGAGTCCAAGAGGAAACCTCCATGGAGCATGACGGAAAAACTTCCATCCTAAATAATGCTGCGTCAAGTCTCCGTCCTCACTGGTTAAGAGCCAGTCCGTATAACAAGGGTTCAAAATATGTATTCCGTAAATCATCACAAATACTGCCGCTCCCAGCAGGGTGCAAATCCATACCGGCTTATTTTTCAAAAGCATCGTTTTCATGCGTCCAACTAAATTCTTCATTAATATAACTACTTTTCCTTCCCTCTTGTTTTTCTTTTACCATATTAATACATCCTACCGTTAAAGTCAAAAAATTCCATTCATTATTAAACGGAATTGTCAAACGCAATAAGGTATGTTACAGTTATTTTTATAAATTACCGGAGGTATAACATGAA
Organism: Clostridiales bacterium; assembly: GCA_012520655.1. Taxonomy (GTDB): domain Bacteria; phylum Bacillota; class Clostridia; order Lachnospirales; family Lachnospiraceae; genus Kineothrix. The sequence continues at coordinate 24,560 of JAAYNW010000074.1, forward strand.
AATCAGTACAAGAGTTAAGGATTTTATTCATAAATTTTTATTAAAGTGCTATTTATTCCGAAGGGAAGGTTGTATTTTTTCCGCTTTATTTCTGACTTTTCTTTGCTCGGTGCCTTCCTCGCTTCACAATTGGAACAGCAGTTGGTATGTCATGGACTATTCTCTCGGCTTCGATTCAAGACTTCTTATCGGCTCCCTTTTGCGCTTATTCCATCCGGACTATTTGCCGGCCGAACATGCATATACCTTTGTGTTCATCTCCATCCTCGTGCTTTTGCTTCTGCTGTCCTATGTACTCGGATTTGCACTCAGAAAGACAGATAATCAGCCGGCCGGAGCGGGTCTACTCCTTCTCACTTCGCTTTATCTGCTTAGTCCCGGCTCGCCTGCTTATCTTTGGACCGGTGAAAATATGGGGCGTTTTGATCTATATCTCATTATACTGACTGTTTTTGCCGCTATCCTTTATATCAAAATACCCGACTCGGTCATACGGCTAATCGCATTTACTGTTATCGGACTCACAGCACTTTGCATCCATCAGGTATTTATGTTCATTTTCTTTCCGCTACTATTGGCAATGTATGCGGATACCGCCTGGGAAAAGGGAAAAAAATCACACTTTGTCCTAGGCGGTATCTGTTTGTTTCTTTTATGTATCGCTTTTATTTATTTACAGCTTTTTTCACATTTGAATATTGATTCGCCGGAAAACCTTATTGCCCTATTATCTTCCAGAACGGATTTGAACATAAATGAAACTGCCCTTCGTTATGAATACTTCGCTACCATCGACACAGCTTTCCGAGAGCTTATGCTGAATCAGCTTTCAGAACGTATCCGTTATGGTATAGTGACCGTATTCCTCCTATCGCCTTTGCTCTTCATCTATGGCTATCTATGGCATCATATATTAAGAGCCGGCAGGGGTATAAGATTCAAATATCTTCTAATATTACTCAGTCAGCTTTCCTTCGTTCCAGCCTTTTTATTGGCCATCGACTGGGGAAGGTGGTTCGGCGCATTTATAACGGTTCAGGCATTACAAGTAGTCATTTTAGCAGCAAGAAAAGATGCGGCGGTTCTGGCAGGCCTGGCCAGACTAAGCATCTGTCTTCGCAAACATCCTTATCTCTTTATTGCAGCCGGCATCTGGATGGCTTCCTTAAGCAAGTTTCAGGCGACTCTCCTGCCCGATGCCCCGGTATTTTTCGGTTCCTTGTATAAGCTCTATCAAACAATATTTTAACGACACACCCATTGGGCAATCACTGTGTCGCTTCCAGCAACATCTCCCATTCGTCGCGGGGAACCGCGGTGATGCTGTTTACTTCATAGTAAGTAGCGTATGCGACATTTATCCAGTAACCGCTGTCTTCGCTGAGTTCAGAATTATATGCGTCGCTGTACTCCGTCTCAAATGCCGGGCGGAGTAGCGGCACTGTAATATCCATATTGCCTGCCGCTTTCTGTTCTTCTATATAGGCAATGCGTTCCTTGCTCTCGCGGTATATTCTCATTAGATTCGCCCCACTGTCCATATATGTGAAAATAAACGAAAGGCTAAAAATAGCGGTAATGCTGATTTTCATTGCTTTCAAATACAAATCCTTGTCGGACACATCCACAATTCCCTGAATGCAACTAATCATAAGAAAAATTCCCGCTCCGAAATAAGCTCTTGCCATAGGCTCCGGTGTCAGCACAAGCGCATAACAGGTTGCAATAAAAACAAAGAAAAATACAAGCATGTTTTTACTTCGTTCCCACTGAGTCTGCTGTAATCTGACGAGCACAAACACCACTATGCATATTGCCAGCAAGATAAAGAAATGGTTTCTGATTGCCAGATTGCATTTCAGCCATCGGGATACGATTGCCAGAAGTCCTGTATGCTCCTCTTCCATATACTGCTGCCTGTTAGCATTTCCCGGTGCCAATATCATAAAAAGAAAACCAATTATATTTCCGGCTACGCCGCTCAGCATCCAGAGGCGTACTTTTTTATTCTTCCATGCGTATAAACCAATCCATATCAGCGTCAATAGGATACAACCGCCCGAAGTGTTCTCATTACACCAGCCGGCAGTAATTCCCATCAAAAACAATCCGATTGCCGGTGCGGTCTGCGACGCGCCCCTGTAATTCTTCTTCAGGCAATAACGGAAAGCCGAAATATAGCCAAGGATAATCGTACTTCCCCACAAATAATTGCAGGCCCCCGTTTCCCATAGTACCGTCTGAGCAAAAGACACCGAAAAGGTCCATACAAACAGATTGATAAGCAAATAGACGAAAACATCATATTTTTTCTTATTCTCAATATTGTAATACATAAAAAGAGTAAGAGCCACAAACGCCATGCTGTTAAATATGTTAAAAATCCATTTATCCCCCGACAAAAAGCAGCGGAGAATCATATGGTTGACACTTCTGCCTGTCCATGTAGCATACTGGTACATCTCCTGTCTGATTAAATCAAGAAAGGAATTAGCCTCCGCTACAATTTTTCCATAGGATAAATCATCGGTCATAGCCGGCGTGAACGTATTGTATATGAAAATCATAAGAAAAGAAATAATAAGCAGCGCATAAAAAATTATGCGCCTGAAATTCTCATTTTTTATATCAAAAGCATCACGGTTCATATGAATTGTCATTCCTTTCTAAAAGCCTGTCGGCCAGCCTCATGGCGAGCTCCACCACTGCGTCCGAGTTGTAATGCTCATGCTCCCCCCATCTGCCAAGCCCGTACACACGCTGCCTCTTGGCATGACCGAGCAGCCGTTTCATAATCGCAGGCTTGTCCGTAGTGTTCAGGGGATAAGCATATTCATTCATGTACAGGAAATGCCCGTTAGGAGCTTCTATTCTGTCCTTGTTCGTTTCCGTCCAGTAACCTGCGGCACCGGGACAGAAATTATGGCGCACCAATATCCTGTGATAGGAAATTTCTCTTTGCGGATAATAAATCCAATGCGCCCGGGTATCCAGATTCTCCGGAACATATTCTATCTGTACGGAACTATATTTCAGCCTCTTTATACCTTCTCTTATTTCTTCGGGTATACCCTCTATATGTGCGAATTCCATCCACGGTATTGTTGTTATGATATTCTCTGCAGAATAAAGGCTGCCATCCGCACAAGTCACTGTCCTCTTGGTCAGATCTAACTTCTTCACTGTCCGGCAGAATAATATGTTTTCTCGTATCGCTTCCTGCATTCTAAGCCAAAGCTCTCCGTACCCATACTTTTTAGGATAATAAAACCGGGCATGTCCAGGCTGTTCTCCATAAGCCTTCTTTCTCTCACAGCTCAGCTTCGTCTCTTCGTAAGAAACATTGGGTAGCTTCGCCAGCCAATAGGTTCCCAAGGCATTCAGATTACTTCCGAACATTTTTTCATTATACGGAAGCATATAATCCTCCGCAATTTTCTTCCCGAACTTCCAATAGATCCAGTCCACAAACTCCTCCGGCTTCTCTTCGCCCTTATTGCAGCCCGCTTCTGCGATAGAATCCAGATACTCTTTTTGCTTCTCCGGCTTCATCTCCCATATGTTCGCCTCAAAAGGATGGTGAATATAGCCTCCGTCAAAAGAAATTCTTGAATCCCGCTCATATTCATCCCACTCTTCTTCGGGCATAAAACCGAATAAAAATTCAACTACCTCAGGTCTGCGCACATCGAGAAAATGTCCCCCGCCGATATCTAAAGGAGCGCCGCCCGCATCCCGGCTGCGGCAGAGGCCGCCGGCCTCTTCTTCCTTCTCCAGCACGAGAAATGATTCCTCACCCTTTTGTTTTAAGCGGTTTGCCAAAGCCAAACCTGCAGGTCCCGCACCCAGTATCAAATATTTTACTTTTTTCATCGTTCTTCCATTCCATTATCTTTATTTCTGAAGACAAAAAACTTCTGTCCTATAAAATTCAAAACAATGAATATTCCCATTCCCATTACAATCGCCACATTCTCTACGATTGTCCGGGAATACCCGCCCAGCACGCTTCTCACCAGAGGTCTGGCAATACCGTAAGCGATAAAGTAGCATACCGCAATATTAATCGCAAACCTTACAGCATACGTTCTGCTTGTCTCTTCCACCTTAAAGGTGAGCTTTTTATTCGCAAAATAGGAAAAAATACTGCCTATAATATAGGAAGTCGCACTCGCTACCCAGTAATTTAAATGCATGACATTATAAAAGACCATAACAAGGACGAATCCAAGCAAAGTATTGAATACCCCTATTATGCCAAAATGAAGTACTTCACCAAATAACTTCTTAATATCCATAATACTCCTTACCATTCCGTAAAAGCACAGCCTATATACGGAATCTTATCTATCAGTGTCCCGTAAGAATCAACCAAATAAACTGTATATTGGAACGGACATATCTCTTTAATAAGCGTCTCGGGTCTTGAATGAGACGATACAGCCACTCCAGATAGAATTCCTGCACCCATTTGGGCGCGCGTTTAGCCGTTCCGGCATGAAAATCAAATGCCGCACCGACCCCCAGCATAACCGCATTTATTTCTCCTTTATGCTCATACATCCATCTTTCCTGTTTGGGAGCTCCAAGCCCCACCCATAGGAAATCAGGTTCAGTCTTACTTATTTCTTCAATGATTCTCGCATCCTCTTCCGCCGTCATCTTCCTGAAAGGGGGTGAATATGTTCCCACAATTTTTAACCGAGGATAACGTTTCCTAAGGTTCGCTTCGAGAGATTGTAACGTCTCTTCCGTGCTTCCGTAAAAATAATGGCGGTATCCTTTTTCCTCCGATAGTTTTAATATCTCAGGCATTAAATCGGGGCCTGCCACACGTTGCGCATCTTTGAAGCCACGCAGCCTGCATATAAGCGATAACGGTTTCCCGTCAGGAATGGCAATTGCCGCATCGTTCTGAATCTTGCGGTATGTCTCATCGTTATACGCCAAAACCGTCGTATGCACATTGGATACGCATACGTACTCTCCCCGCAGCCGCTCCAGGTTCTTCGTCAGATAACCTATGACAGACCGCATATTGGTTACTGCAATGTCCACCCCGAGTATATTGCATGTCTCCGGCTGGTCCATACAAATTTTATTCCCGCTGCCGTATTTTCTGTATTTTAGAAAAATAGGAAAAATTTCTACGTCTTCCAGCAAGTACCGTCTGTATAATCGTTTCGGTTCTTTTATAAGCCGATAGAACCATTCAAGCCCTATATAGCTAACCCACTTCGGAGCGCGTTTTACTACACCTGCTTCAAAATCAATGGTCGCACCTATGTGTAATGTAAGCGGCACTTTTAACTGCTCTCTATAGCGGTAATAGAACTTCTCCTGCTTCGGTGTCCCCAGTCCAATACAAAGTATATCCGGCTTTGCCGCGTTAATTTTCCTTATAATATAAGAGATTTCTTCTACATCGTTTTCAAATGCATAGCTGGGAGAATAAACCCCCGCAATCTTCAGATTCTTATATTTTTTCATGAGATTAATGGCCGCTTTCTTGGCCACTCCCTCGGCCGCTCCCAGCAAAAAGACAGAAAAGCCTTCTTTTGCAGCCATGTCGCACACTTCCGGAAAGTAATCGGAACCCGATATCTTCTCTTTAATCGGAGTACCCATCCATCTGGACATCCAAATAAGAGGCTTACCGTCCGTCAGCACCAAATCAGCTTTTTCATATATATCGCGAAAAAGTCCATCATGTTCTATTTTCACTATATGATCCACATTCGGTGTGACAACATAACTGTTTCTGCCTTCCAAAATAAGCCGTTTGGCTTCCCGCACCGCTTCTTCCATCGTTAAATTGTCGACATGTGTATTCAAAAATTTTATTCTCTTCTCACTCATAGAAGGAAACCTCTTTAAAAGTCATAATATAATACTTTACCATTATTATATCTTTTTTTCAAATATTATTAGAATAATAAAAAATAATAATAGATTTTGCATTGTTTAATCGGTCCCTATACTATTTGATTTTTTCTTATCTTTTTCTCCTTTTTTCATTGTTTTTCGCCTGTTCCCGGTTGACATAATGATTTTGGTATAATATAGTATATTTAACATAATAGGCCATTATCAGTACCTAACATCAATATTTTGCAAATATCATTTTACAAACATTATTTTACAAAAGACGCAGGGAGATAGAAAATGAAATTCAAGCGAAAAAAACTCAAAAATTCTGTTCTTATTATGACACTGATTGCCTTACTGGGAAATTCACTGCCTGTTTATGCCGCAGAGGCTGCTGCGTCGGGAACGCCTCCTCTCATCACATCTTTTGTGGAAATTCCCTCCGATGTCTCGAACCTTTCTTTCGATGACAGACCGGATCTATCAGCCATAACTGCCGGTCTGCCGCAGAATTTATCTGTTTATCTGGATGCCTCGGAAGCCTCCACGGATATTCCTGTCACATGGGCATGTACTTCCGATTATGATAACACTGATTATGAAACCTATGACTTTATTCCTTCTTGGGACAATACTTTATACCCATTATCTCCTTCACTGGACGCCTCAAAGGATGTTCCGCATATTTCGGTTAGTGTAAATGCAGAAAAATCTTCTGTCTATCTGTCAGACCCGGAAAATGCCAAAAATGAACTGGATACGATTGTACAGAGCAAGGCGGTTCTCGCTCTCGTCTACCTTTGTGATTCTTACGATATCAAGCAAAATCCGTACAGCCGTTCCGCTTCCGCCGTTACCGTCTACAGCGGACAATCTGTACAGATTACCGGTGTAAGCGAAGACAGCCGGAAAAATATCTGGTATAAGGTGTCTCTTGACGTTCAAGGCACTTCATACAGCGGGTATGTAGAGCGCGAGTTTCTCGCTTATTCCGACGAGGATTTACTTGCCTGGGAATCCCAATATGTCACTACGAAAAAACTGCTTAAAGCAAGGGCTTTCAGCTTACAAAGCTTTTCTGCTTCTACAGTTTCCGAAGAAATAAGCAAATTCCCCGAGTCCTATCAATCCGCGCTTTCCACGCTGAAAGCGGTGCATCCGAACTGGATATTCGTAAAAATGGACACCGGTCTGGATTGGAGCAGTGCAATAGCGAACGAAAATATAAAAGACCGAAGCTTGATTTCCTCCTCAGCCAATGTTGCCTGGAAGACTGCAAGCTATGACAAGAACTGGGCTTACCCTACCGACGGGATTCTCGCATATTACATGGACCCAAGAAACTTCTTGACCGACAAGTATATCTTCCAATTTGAATTATTGAGTTATAATGCTACTTACCACACAGAGACTGCCGTACAAAGTATGCTCGACGGTACTTTTATGTCAGGAATAATCCCGGAGGACAGCCGTACTTACTCTCAGGCTTTTACCAATATCGGTCAAACCTTAAATGTCAGCCCGTTTCATCTCGCTTCCAGAGTTCGTCAGGAACAGGGAGCCGGTAATTCGGCCCTGATATCGGGTAACTATCCCGGTTATGAAGGGTTATATAATTATTTCAATATCGGCGCCACGGGAAAAGGCGATCAGCAAGTGATTGAAAGCGGACTTGCAAAAGCCAGAGAATATGGATGGACAAGCCGTTATCTTTCCTTATACGGCGGTTCCGACATTATATCCAAAAACTATATTCGAAAAGGGCAGGATACGCTGTATCTGCAGAAATTTAATGTTAATTCCAAAAGTACCTATGGTCTTTTCAATCATCAATACATGCAGAATATCGCAGCGCCTTCCTCAGAGGCAGTAAGTGTCAAAAATGCTTATGCTTCTGCAGGTTCCGTAGATAAGCCCTTTGTATTCAAAATACCGGTATATGACAATATGCCCGGCACTGCCTGCAAGCAGCCATCCACTTTAAAGGAAGTGACCTTAGACAAGACATCTCTTAGCTTGGCGGTAGATGCTACTTCTACTTTGACTGCTTTTGCGGACGGCAGTAAGGTCTCTGCTTCCGGCGTTACTTTCGCCAGTGCGGATTCCTCCATTGCCACTGTTGATGCTAACGGGACTGTTACTGCTATATACCCCGGTACGACGACGATTACCGCTACCGTATCCGGCGGTTCCACAGCTTCCTGCACTATAACCGTGTTGAAAGTAGATCCGGCATATACTATACCAGCCTTAAGCGGTATAACTTATAGTCCGAGCCAAACTTTAAGCAATATCCCTCTTCCGTCCGGTTGGACTTGGGATTCTCCGGCCACGATACCTACCGTTACGAACTCCGGGTACCCCGCTACTTTCACTCCCTCCGATGCGGGAAAATATAATACGATAAATAAAATACTTACTTTAACAGTTTCCAAGGGCACTCCTGCATATACGGTACCTACCGGTCTACAGACCGTAGTCGGCAACACATTGGCCTCTATCACACTTCCGGCAGGGTTTACATGGGAAGTTCCTTCAACAGTTCTAAGCAAGGAAGGCTCTGCCGCCTATAAGGCCTCATATAACCCGGATACGGCAAATTACAACACAGTAACGGGGATCGACATTACGATTACCATTAATGCGAAGGCTTCCACTCCTTGCGCTACCCATATCTTCGGCGAATGGGAGCATATTACGGCAGCTACCTGCACTACGGCCGGTTCGGACTCTCGTTCCTGCCATGTGTGCGGTTATAAAGAGACAAGAACGGTTGCTGCTCTGGGACATGTTTATACCTCTACCGTAACGAAACAGGCGACGGAAGCAGAGACGGGCATCCGCACCTATACGTGCAGCATATGCGGTGACAAATACACGGAAGTCATCGATAAGCTCCCGGTCAGCCATAAGCATAGCTACACTTCCGCAATTACAAAAGAGGCTTCTTGTACGGAGAAGGGTATGAAAACCTACACTTGTTCCTGCGGCAGTACATATACGGAGGATATTCCCGCGTTGGGCCACAGCTACACCTCCAAGGTAACGAAGGAAGCTACGGAAAAGGAAACCGGCATCCGTACCTATACGTGTGTCAGATGCAGCGATTCCTATACGGAAATTATTGCTAAGCTGCCTTCCAACCATACCCACAGCTATACATCGGCAGTAACTAAAGAAGCTACCTGCACGGAAAAGGGCGTAAAGACTTATACCTGTTCCTGCGGCAGTACATATACGGAAGATATCTCCGCACTGGGCCACAACATGACAAACGGAAAATGTACGCGCTGCGGTTATACCGAATCGCAGAGCAGTTCGGGAAGTACCTCTTCCTCCGGTAATACTATCTCTGCGGCTTCATCCGGAACAGCTTCGTCGGGAACAGCCTCAAACGGAAGTAGTACGGATACTTCTTTAGCAAGCGGCACACCCGCTGCTAATGCATCAAATCCGCAAGCCGACGGTCCCTCGGGCACAACGACATCCTCTAAAGGCAGCAGCTCTTCCAAAAGAAACAACTCCTCCGATAAAGGAAAAGCCGTAAGCGGCCATGCAACTATCGATATGAAGGAAAATACTGTGTTATACGAGGAAGCCTTGACTTCTATCCGGGGAAAAGATGTAGATGTAGTATTGAGTATGGGTAACAGTATCAGCTGGACCATTAACGGCAGCAATATCGTAGCTGATGAAGCAAACGGCATCGACATGGGCATAACGGTCAATGCCGGAAATATACCTTCCGGTCTGCTAGCTGCTGCCAAGGGCGATAACGAAAACAATACAATTATTGAACTGTCTCTGGCTCATGACGGAACCTTTGATTTCGCTCCGGTACTTACCATTAATACCGCAAAGGATAATGCCGGACGAATGGCTAACCTTTTCTATTACAATCCGGATACCAATGAGTTAGAGTTTATAGATGCAGTAGAGGTCTCGGAAACAGGAGATATTTCCTTTACCTTCTCTCACGCTTCCGATTACGCCGTAATTATCAGTGATACCTCCATGGCAGAGCTGACAGTTATCAAAGAAGCCGCCGCCGATGGCGAACTTTCCGGCGATGCGGAAGCAGAAGATGTCTCGGCTACCGATACGCTTGATAATGGGGCCTCAACGGGAAATAACATTTTAAACCCGAGAATCATCGCTATTATTGTTATAATCATTCTTGTATGCGTTGCGGTAGGCGTTACTGTATTCTTCCTGTTTAGAAAGAAGGACGATGAGGATGATGAGGACTTCGAGGAAGAATCAACCGCCGAAGATGAGGATGATGACGATAAAGATTTTGTCGATGATTACTATGAGCCGGAGGTTAATACGAAGAAAACCGGCAAAGTAATATCGATGAAGAAGCTAAAAGCAGAAGAAAAAAATGCTACAGCTAAGCAAACGGATCCGGAAGATGACGAATTCGATGGATTTGAATAGAGAATAATAAACAGCACCCCCTTGCGACAGCTTTTGCAAATGAAACTGCCGCAAGGGGGCTTATATTTTATTTGGAAAATCAGATAAATAATATGATTATTCCCGTTGCATTTGTCCCCAAAAGTGCTATAATTATTCTCAAATATGGGGATATAGCTCAGTTGGGAGAGCGGTACGTTCGCAACGTACAGGTCACGAGTTCGAGTCTCGCTATCTCCATTTTATATTTATACTCTCGTGATAAGTATTTCGCACTTTCCTTTAATTCTACAAATCTTATCGGATTTCGGGAGAAAGATACTTTCTCCGTCCTTAAAATACATGGCCGGATACTCCAAATCATCAGTTTCAATACTTCCGCTTCCTGTTATACAGATCAAAGACATAAAGGATTCTTCCGTCAATGGAATTTCCATGCTTCCCTCTATCGTATATTTTATACATTCGAAATATTTACAGCTGCAAAGCAATCTGGATTCATACTCTTCCGTTTTCTCCACTCCGGCTTCGAATCGCTGCGGCATATACGGCTTATAATCTATTACATCCAATGCCTTCTCAATGTGCAGTTCACGATAATTCCCAAACCGGTCTTTACGGTTATAATCATATAAACGGTATGTACAGGAGGAGCTTTGCTGAACCTCGCATACTAACAATCCGTCACCAATCGCATGTACCGTTCCGGCCGGAATAAAATATACCTCTCCCTTTTTGACGGGAACCTTATTCAATATGTCCAATATCGTATTAGTCCGTATCCGCTCTTCCACGTCTTCTCTGGATACTTCTTTTACAAATCCACAATAGATAAAAGCATCTTTTCCGGCATCTACAATATACCACATTTCATTTTTTCCATATTCGCCCTCCACTTCCAACGCATATTCATCGTCGGGATGCACCTGAATCGAAAGTGGTGCACTGGCATCGATAAACTTAATCAATATAGGAAAACGCGGCAAGGACTGACATTTCCAGCCAAGGCTTTCCTTCCCTACCTTCTCCAGATATTCGGCAAACAGCATTCCCTTATGGCGACCGCTTGCAACCGTACTCTGTCCGTCGGTATGGGCTGATAATTCCCAGCTCTCCGCAATAATATCATAATCACAATTTTTATGATAAATTTCCTTCAGCCTCGTTCCTCCCCATAAATAGTCCTTATAGGACGGCTGTAGCTTGACATAAGGCTCCAGGCGGTAGCCTAAATCAATCTCTGTAAGATCCCGGCTGTCGATGGAAATCATATCCTCTTCCGATACGTTTTCGCCTACGGATACCTCTATGATGATGAGCGGAACGATTCCTACATTGGACACCTGATGCACCATATCCCTACTAACATCAATGACATCATTCATATTGAAGATTCCGCTGACTCCGTTCAATTCAATCTTAGCCGTCCCTGACACCACGGACCAATGTTCGCTGCGGTATTTGTGGCTATGTGCATAAATAGTTTTCCCCGGATAGATGATAATCTTCTTGACACGATAAGTCATCTCATCCACAAGCAACTCATAGCTTCCCCATGCACGATATACTGTTCTGCCACAATTTACAAATTCCTTGATTTGGGGGGATTCCCTTATAATGCTCTTGAGCTCGTCCGATTTCCCCTTTTTTCCGACGTAAACAGCGTCCGGCGTATTGACAATCAATATGTCCTTCAATTCGTTGGCTACTACCGTACTCCTGCTGCATTGATTGATAATCTCCGTATTGTCGCAATGATAAGCAACCTGTTTGCTTACCTTCTCGGTTTCTAATTCCGTTGCCTTTAAATCCTCCAGACTCCCGATATCTTTCCAGCGAAAAGCGCAGTGAACCACCTTAGCGCGTTTCGTATGCTCGAATACCGACTTCTCTATAGCTACAGCCGGTATCTCTTTTAATATATCCTCCGTATAAAGCATATGGCTTTTTATGTGCTTTCTAGCCTTATATGCCCTGCGGCACGCCTGATCCAGTTCAGGGGAATACGCTTTGAGTTCCTGAAGCATATCGCCCACACGAAACATAAATGTCCCGCTATTTACCAGATATTCTTTACTCTTCTGATATTCCAACGCTTCCACACGGTCCGGCTTCTCTGTAAACTGGAGCACATCTTCCCCTCGGAAACGAATATAGCCAAAGCGTTCTTCCGGCTCTTCGATCTGCATTCCAAAGGTTACAAGATATCCCTCCTTGCTCAATTCCTTCCCTCGAAGAATCGCTTCCTTATATTCCTCTCCTTCAATCAGCTGATCGGTGGGCACCACGAGCACCGTCTCAGACATCGGGAATTGGAGGCAGGCAAGAATGATGGCCGCCGTTGTTTTACGGCCTAATTCTTCAAAAATACAGCTTTCCGTCAACCCTTGAAAAACGCTCAACTGGTTTTCAATGATAAACTGATATTCCTTATTCGTCACCACTACAAATTCATCACAAAAAGGAAGGTTTCTGGCTATTGTTTCCTGAAACATCGAGTGGGTTTTCTGAAGCTTAATAAACTGCTTCGGATAGCTTTTTCTGGATAAAGGCCAAAGACGGTCTCCCCGTCCGCCTGCAAGTACAATACATTTCATTATTATGTTCCTTTATCAGTAAATTTTAGTGCAAATGAATATCTTCAAATTTTATTTACAGATTAATAGTTACATTATATTCTATATTCCTATCTTCAGCAATCAAAAGGCACCATAAAAACATTTATTCTTCATAGGCTCGGAACTGCCTTTGCCGGCTATTCGCAATTCATTCATCCCCTCTGTTTTTATCTCTACGAATAAATTTAACCGTAGAAAGCAGATAACCTAATATATCCCCCAATATTCCAAATAATCTTTGAATCACAACTGCAATTAATATATTGCTATCTCCCATTATTGTCTCTGCTAGCAAAATAAGCACAAACTCTCTAACACCAATTCCTCCCGGTGCTCCAGGAATACAATAGCCGGCTAACCATGCCAATATATAGCATGAAATTAGATAACCGAACATTTTAACGCTTAAACTTATTCCAAATATATAGGAACCTATTAGCGCAAAACAAAATCCATATGAAAACAAAACGGCAGCATATAATAACAATATCTTAAGTACCGTAAAAATAAATTTTCGTGTTGAATATTTTTGTTCTTTTATCTCTTTCCATAGTATAATTACTTTTTCTTTGTTAAATAAACAAATGCAAAAAATAAGTATGCTCAGTACACCAAATATAACTAGTAAATAAATAAATTTTATATTTAAAACATTTATAAGCACAATAAAAATCTTATCATTTAAAAAAATAAATGACATTATTAATGCTGTTATAACAATTAATACTATTTCTAGGATTGAACCTGCTGCAATTAGTATCTGACTCAACCCTATCCCAGATGCAAAAAGATTTCTTTCTATATAGTGCATAACGTTTCCGGGCAAATATTTTCCAATATTGGCTTTCATATAAATAGGCCAGATATCTTCATAATCTATCTTAGTATTTCCCAAATACTCCAAGGCAACTTTCCATGCAAAGCTCAGAATAAACAAGCTAAATAATGCTATTATACTCCCTATAGCAGCAATTATAATTAACTCTTTATCAATCTTTCCTATACTTATATTAGTTTTTTTAATTGCAATAAAAAGATAAAAAGTAGTAAGCAGCGTAAGTGCTTTCCCAATATATTTTATTATCTTACTATATTTGCCCACCTTCATTTTCTATTGTTCCTTTATTTTTTCCAATATTATTATTTCAGATAAGCCCACTTTGGGGGGAAATATTTTTTCTATCGGCTCTAAAATTTTTGTGGCCACGTTATATATTCTGGAATTAGTTTCGTTTAAATCAGATGAAAAACTTCCTCCTTTATCCTTAGAAAATTTCCCTTTAAGATAGTAAGGAATAATACCCCAAAAATTAAAATAATTATTTTTTACTATCTTCATACCACTTTGGATTGCAAGTTTTCTTAAATCACCGTTATCATATCTTCTATGGTGACCCACATTTTTATCCATGTGGAAATATAATTTACTCCATGCAGGTACCAAAATTATTATCTTCCCATGCAACGGCAAAATCTTCTTCATTCTTAAAATAGCTTCTAAATCATTTTCCAAATGTTCTAACACATTAATACATATAACCGTGTCAAAAGAGTATTCACTTAACGTTTCAATATTATCTTCCAATATATTAAAATTAATTGCTTTAAAGTTATTATACTTTTTGAACCGGTTATTCATCATATTAATCTGTTTGTCAAATATATCGGTCGCAACTACATATCTACATCTATCCACCAAAAATCTAGTTAAATTTCCAACGCCGGCACCTATGTCCAAAACGTAATCTCCTACATAATCCATATATATATGGTACATCCATTGTGAATATCTTCCCAGCTTATTCCATTGCTCCAAATTACTTGAGATATCATTTTGCTCCATTGTCATTCTCCTCCAACTACCAATAACATTCGTTGATTATTTTATGCTTATCTAATCTTCTATTGTTGAGTTTTTCTTATGTCGTTTTATCAGCGCTTCAAAAAAATGAAAGTCATCTGATGAAAAACGGGATTTTTATTAATCAAATTCGTTCATCCCAATAGCAATATTCCACGGAAAGCTTTTCCCAAACGAAAAAATAAATTCCTCAGCAGAAGATAAAATAAATTTACGAAACTTAAATGAAGTCCAATGATTGATATGATCCTGTGGATTACCTAATCTTCTTATGTTTTTTAATACTAAAAGATTACCGAGGCAAAACCAAGGCTCATTTGGTACCGTAATAATAACTCCCTTACTCGCCACTCTAATTATTTCTTTCAAAGCCTTATCCGGCTCTTGTAAATGTTCTAACACTTCTGTACAAATTACTAAATCAAAAGCATCTTTATTAAAGTCTAAGTTATAAATATCGCCTTGATAAAATGTTATATCTGGATTTAAATTCCGTGCAACCTCAAGCACCTCTATTGAATATTCAATACCTACGATTTGATTACCTGGAATTCTATCCTTGACCATCCTAGATATAAAGCCTTCACCGCATCCTACATCCAAAATACTAATACTCTCCAAATTTCTTTTCTCTTTTAAATCCAATATGGAGTTAATAATGCTTTCATTTAGTTTGTTTACCATAAGCTTCTTTAACTTATTTTTCGTCATATATTTATCATAGTTTCCGGTGTTATATGAAGCTTTTTCCATTTTAAACTCTCCTCAAACTTGATTCTTAATCAGAGAAAAACTTCTCTATTATATTTTCTCCTCAATATGGCTCTCATCATATCTTTTCCTATAGGTTGCATCTACCAACATATCTCCGATGAATCCTACTGAAAAGAACTGAACTCCAAGAAGAATCATTAAAACACCTAATAACAGTAGCGGCCTTGTTCCTATTGAATTTCCTATAAACCATTCACATGATAAATACAGACATATAAAGAAACCAACAAAAAAGTAATTAATCCCAATCTCCCGAAGAAATACATTGGTCTATCATAAAACTTAGAAATAAACGATACAGAAATTGAATCAAACAGTCCTCGCAGATATCGTTCTATGCCATACTTTGATTTACCAAATTCTCGCTTGTTATGATGCACAATAATCTCGGTAATACTGAATCCCTTTCTGCTAGCCAATACCGGAATATACCTATGAAGTTCACCATATATATCAATATTATCTGTAACTTCTCTTCTATAAGCCTTAAACCCACAATTAAAATCATGTATTTTAACACCCGACAGCATAGAAGTAACTCGATTAAATAGTTTAGATGGCAATCTCTTTTCTAATGGATCCTTTCGATTATACTTCCAACCGGATACTAAATCATATCCCTCTTCAATCTTATTAATAAAATTGGGAATCTCTATGGGATCATCTTGCAAATCTGCATCCATAGTAATTATAATATCACCACTAACATTACGAAAAGCAGTCTCTAACACCATTGCTTTACCAAAATTTCTCCTAAATGAAATTAAGCGAATATTTCTATCATTCATGGATAATTTTTTTATAATAGCAACGGAACCATCTGAGGAACCATCATTCACAAAAATAATCTCATAATTCTCTAACTTGTTGTTAATCAACACATCTTTTATCTGAGTATAGAGTTTCTCCAAGGACTCCTCTTCGTTATAAACGGGAATAACAATTGATATTTTTTTATTCATCTTCACAAAGCTCCAATCTATATATTGCAAAACTCAAGTCTCTAGTGTCTTGTACTCCTTCCCCTTTTAGAGCATTACAATTAAAACTAACAATATTTTCTCCCGGATGTAACTCCAACGGAATATTTATGCTGCTCAATGAATTCGAGATATTATACTTAATTATCCGATTACCTACGGCTACCTGTAGTTCACTCTTTCCTTCACAAACTGCGAGCAAATCAATACAAAGATTTTTATTAATTACAGAGTCTGAAGCATTATAAATTGTAACAGAACTAATAGGCTCCGACCAATTCCATTCAACTCCATTTCCTGTCTCGGTATCATAAAAACCAGAATCAAAGGATATACCACAATGAGCAGTAGTATCTAGAACTGCAAAATCCGTAATTCGAATACTTAATTCTCTATCATCAATTAGTTCCTCTGGTTTCACTGCATTCGATTTGATTTGAACAGTATTTACTCCCGGAACTAAGCTTGTTTCGAAATAAATATCACTATTTTCTGTAGAAATGTTAAAAGTATGTTCATCTTCATTTACACTAATAATAACAATATTATTATTTGATATTGAAGAAACTGGCAATTTTATAATAACGCTTTTCTCTTGCATGTTATTATATATAGAGAGATTCGCAGTTCTTTTTGCCCAACGCCATTCATCATTTTCGCTCTTTTCTAATGGATAAAATCCATCTCCATATGATATCGCGTATGGTACAAACTTAATAATCCTCTCTTCTAGTTCTCTTTTACTTGATAGATCAAAATAAAGTAAAGTTCCAGTGTCATCAATAACATCAGGTTCTCCAAGAAAATTTTCCAAATCCTCTACCAAAGTGCTACCCTCTTCAAGCATGAATGTGTCAATATATATTCCTGCATATCCCATTTTTATTGCATTAGGAATTACAGCAGCCACAGGCTCTACATTAAAATTTTTCTCGATTTCTTCATATGCTTTTGTACCGTTAAGAGCCCCATAACTCCACTTTAAATTATCAGTTAACAGATATCCTTTGAATAAGTAATTGCAATTTCCCACACCATTAACCGAGTTTTCAAAGCCTTGAATATGCGGGAGCTCCAAAATCATATTCCCAGGATTATTTAACTCCTGTATCTTTGAAAAAAATTCCTTATCTTTATTAAATTTAGTCTTTGTAGCTTTATAATCTAATATTATCCCATCTCTACTCAATGACCAAGAAGATGTATCTATTAAAGTTATTATTAAAATCAGACTCAATATTCCAGCTTTAAAGCTATTTATTATTTTGAACTTGTCACAAAAATATTCCAATAAAAGTATCGAAGATATGATTGAAAAAAATAATATATACACAAAAACTCTGGTATAAGTACGAATCCTTTTGGTAATCAACAAGGCGATTACGAACCCTATTCCACCCGAAGTACAAAGCATGATTAAAAAGATATTGATGATGGAGATTGACCTAATCAAAGCAAAGCGAGTGCCAATTTGCTTTGATGGCATTAACAACACAAAGAATTCGAGAGCAAATCCCACTAGACCTACGATTCCCAAATAATTATAAAAACTTTCCCCTCCCAATTGCTGACTTATGGGATCAGTATAGAAAATATTTGTTATAAAACTCAACATATTTTTGCTTCCAGAACCTGGCATAATCAAGCTTTCAATAATTAACCCAAACTGAAAAGCATCATATGTGGAGCGATTTAACGAAGAATTGATACCGCCTTCTTGCAAGATATGAAAAATTGATGGCGAAAGAAATAGTGCTGTCATAAGAATCAACACAATAATAATACTAAAACTATATAGAACTGCTTTATATTTTTTTCGTATTAGCATGGTAAAACCGATAATCAATAATATAAAACAACCAAAAAAAGTATAAAACATATCCGTAGAAGCTATTAAAAAGCACATGATTAACGCTTCAGTTATTCTTAATTTTATCTGTTTTTTTTCTTCATAAGTCACAATTAAGGCCGCGAATAGCAAGGTTCATTCGAGCCAATTTGTAGGTCTTATCATTTGCTTCCTGCCCATATATTGTAATATCTTTCTTATTTCCCTTATGATTTTTAATAAATTCTGCTGATTGCACAAACATACCACCAGAACCACAACAAGGATC
>JAAYNW010000007.1 GCA_012520655.1 Clostridiales bacterium
CATAATCCGGCTAATCTTGTAGGCATTGCCGCATGTAAGGCACTGATGCCGTCAACGCCTATGGTAGCCGTATTTGATACTGCCTTCCATCAGACGATGCCGGAAGAGGCGTATATGTATGGTATTCCTTATGAATATTACCAGAAATATAAAGTAAGAAGATATGGTTTCCATGGTACCAGCCATTCTTATGTGTCCCATAGAGCCGCGAAGATATTGGGAAAGAACTATGGTGATTTGAAGATTATCGTATGCCATCTCGGAAACGGCGCCAGTGTGTCTGCGGTAAAAGAGGGTAAATGTGTGGATACGTCCATGGGACTTACTCCGCTGGAAGGGCTGATTATGGGGACGCGCTCCGGTGATATCGACCCTGCAATTATTGAATTCATAGCCCATAAAGAAGGAAAAACGATAGATCAGATTATGGATATTCTCAATAAAGAATCAGGAGTATTGGGACTTTCCGGTGGATTTTCTTCCGACTTCAGAGATTTGGTAGCAGCCTACGAAGAAGGAGATAAGGCAGCTGTTCGCACGATGAAAGCATTTGCTTACAGAGTAGCAAAATACATCGGTGCCTATACTGCGGCGATGAATGGTGTGGATGCCATTTGCTTTACCGCGGGCTTTGGAGAAAACAGCGCTTTTATCCGCAGTCTGGTTTGTGATTATCTGGGCTTCCTCGGCATTGAGCTGGATGAAGAAGCCAATAAGAAACGTGGTGAGGAAACGGTTGTCTCCACGGCGAATTCTAAGACAAAGGTTCTCGCCATTCCGACGAACGAAGAACTTGCTATTGCAAGAGAGACGTTTGCATTGGTAAAATGATAGAGTTTCGGTCATAAAGTATAAAAATTTCATTGTGAAAATAATTGAGAAGATATATTGACAAACATGAATCGGATAGGTATAATTGACAAAGTGTGAAAATGATTATTTTCATAAGGAGTCAACTATGTTAATAAACCTAACTGATGTTTTAACATCTGAAGGAAAAGTAGTGAAAAAGCAGGTGGACATCGATATGGCGGAATTCAATTGCCGCCTTGGAGATTTTCCCGTTGTTGATAAGACGCCGTTAACACTTACTTTTGCGAATCTTGGAATAAATAAAGCGTCTATTGAGGGAAAGATGGAACTTACATTTGCCATGAATTGTGACAGATGTCTGAAACCTGTCAATCAGAAAATAATACTTGACTTTATAAGAACGGTTACAGGGCCGGACGAGTATAAGGAAGACGCACAGGACGATGACCAGAATTTCATGGAAGGTTACCAGCTTAACGTAGACGACTTAATTAAAAATGAGTGCTTTATCAACTTGCCGGCAAAGGTGTTATGTAAAACGGACTGCAAAGGAATCTGTATGCAGTGCGGAAAAGACCTGAATATGGGGAAATGCGGTTGTGATACATTCGTACCCGATCCGAGAATGGCAAGAATAAAAGATATCTTTGATGCAAATAAGGAGGTGTAACAATGTCTATTTGTCCCAAAAATAAATCTTCCAAAGGTAGAAGAGATAAGAGAAGAGCAAACTGGAAAATGAGTGCTCCTACATTGGTTAAATGCAGCAAATGTGGTGCGCTTATGATGCCCCACAGAGTATGCAAGAAATGTGGCTCTTATAACAAAAAAGAAATCATAGCAGTAGATTAATTATTGAAAAGCTAAGGTTTTCCTAATAAAATGGGAAAACCTTTTTTCATGTAATTGTATAAAAGAAATATTTTACTCAACGGTCAGAGGAGCTGTTTTATTAAAAATAAATTTTTTTGTGAATGAAAAACAGCTTGATTTTTATATATGGGTTTAGTATATTAAAGAAAGATATTAGGAGGCTGCATATGTCGGAGTTAGTAAAAGTTGCTGTCGATGCTATGGGTGGAGATAATGCACCGGGAGAAATCGTAAAAGGTGCGGTCGAAGCAGTTAATGAGAGCAGAAAAGTCAAAGTCTATTTTGTCGGGATGGAAGACAGGATTAGGGACGAACTTAAAAAGTATAAGTACCGTTCGGAACAGGTAGAAATCGTAAACGCTACAGAGGTCATTGAGACGGCAGAACCGCCGGTCATGGCAATCCGTAAGAAGAAAGATTCTTCCATCGTGAAGGCACTTCAACTTGTAAAGGAAGGAACCTGTGATGCATATATATCGGCAGGGAGTACAGGAGCGACGCTCGTTGGAGGACAAGTTATCGTAGGTCGCTTAAGCGGAGTGGAGAGACCGCCTTTGGCACCTCTTATACCTACGGAAAAAGGGGTAGCATTATTAATTGACTGCGGCGCTAATGTGGATGCGAGATCTTCTCATCTCGTGCAATTTGCAAAAATGGGAAGCGTGTATATGGAAAGTATTATGGGAATTAAGAATCCCAGAGTAGCGATTGTTAACATCGGAGCTGAGGAAGAAAAAGGCAATGCTCTTGTAAAAGAGACCTTTCCCCTTCTAAAGAGTTGTCAGGATATTAACTTTATCGGTAGCATCGAAGCGAGAGATATTCCGGCGGGTTACGCGGATGTCATCGTCTGTGAAGCGTTTGTGGGAAATGTTATTCTGAAATTGTACGAAGGAGTGGGAGGGACACTCATTAAGAAGGTAAAAGCCGGAATGATGTTATCCCTACGAAGTAAGGTTGGTGCGCTTTTAGTAAAGCCTGCTCTAAAAGAAACTTTGAAAACATTTGATTTGGAACAGTACGGCGGAGCGCCTCTTCTAGGGCTAAAAGGGCTGGTTGTAAAGACACACGGAAGCTCGAAAGCAATAGAAATCAAAAATTCTGTTCTACAATGTATCACATTTAGTGAGCAGAAGATTAATGATAAAATAAAAGAAAAAATTACTCTTGAGAATGAATAAGAAAGGGCTATTAATATGGAATTTGAAAAATTAAAAAAGGTCATTGCCGAGGTGCTTAACGTGGACCCGGAAGAAATTACGCTTGATACTACTTTTGCAGACGATCTTGGAGCTGATTCCTTGGATGTATTCCAGATTATTATGGGAATTGAGGAAGAATTCGACATCGAGATTCCTGCGGAAGAGGCTGAAAAGATAAGTACGGTTGAAGAAGCGGTTGAGTTAATCAAAAACGCTATGAATTAGTAACTATTTGAAGTATCGAAAGCCCTGTCTCAAGGGCTTTTTCGATGTTTATGAGGGAAAGCGATGTTAACGGAAAATGCTTTGGAACAGTTGGAAAAAAGAATAGGGTACTGCTTTAAAGATAAGAATTTACTTAAGCAGGCACTTACTCACAGTTCATTTGCAAATGAACAAAAAATTAATAAGTTGCAGGATTATGAACGTTTGGAGTTTCTGGGAGATGCGGTACTAGAGTTAGTAACCAGCACTTTTTTATATGAAAAGCATCCGGAAATGCCGGAGGGACAGCTCACGAAGAAACGTTCCATGCTTGTATGCGGACCGGCACTTGCTTTTTGCGCCAAAGATATCGAAGTAGGCAAATATATCCTTCTTGGAAAAGGAGAGGAAGCCACGGGCGGAAGAGGGCGAGAATCTATTACCGCTGACGTTATGGAAGCCATCATAGGCGCCATATATTTGGATGGCGGTTACGGAGCTGCGAGCGTTTTCATACATCGTTTCGTACTGTCTGATTTGGAAAACAAAGAGTTATTCTATGACAGTAAGACCTTGCTGCAGGAAGAAGTACAAAAGGATAGCAGAGGAACGCTTCGATATGAACTTGTCAGCGAAACGGGGCCGGATCACGACAAGGAATTTGTTATCGAAGCGAGGGTGAATGGAAAAATACTAGGGAGAGGCATAGGGAAAACGAAAAAGGCTGCGGAACAACAGGCAGCTTATGAAGCTCTTTTGGCATGTAAAGACTAAAAACGGGGAATGGGAGTAACTATGTATTTAAAAAGTATTGAGATACAAGGGTTTAAATCGTTTGCGAATAAAATTACATTTAAGTTCCACAACGGAATTACGGGAATCGTAGGACCGAACGGAAGTGGAAAAAGTAATGTGGCGGATGCGGTGCGTTGGGTGCTTGGCGAACAGCGTATTAAGCAATTGCGCGGCGCATCTATGCAGGATGTGATTTTTTCGGGAACGGAACTTAGAAAACCGCTGGGATATGCCTATGTAGCGATTACCTTGGACAATTCGGACCATCAGCTTGCGGTGGATTACGATGAAGTGACGGTTGCGAGAAGGATATATCGTTCGGGAGAGAGCGAATATATGTTAAACGGCACGCCCTGCCGTTTAAAAGACGTGAATGAATTGTTTTATGATACAGGTATCGGTAAAGAAGGCTACTCTATCATCGGTCAGGGACAGATTGACAAGATATTGAGCGGTAAGCCGGAAGAAAGAAGAGAACTTTTCGATGAAGCAGCGGGTATTGTTAAGTTCAAACGCCGTAAAAATGCGGCGCAGAAAAAGCTGGAAGATGAAAAGCTGAATTTGCTGCGAGTGAAAGATATTTTGTCAGAACTCGAGAAGCAGACAGAACCTCTTGAGAAACAGTCTGAGATTGCCAAAGTATATCTAAAGAAAAAAGAAGAATTGAAAAAACTGGATGTAAATGTGTTTCTTTTGGAAAACAACCGCATTAAGGAACAGCTTCAGTCAGTAGAACAGAAATATGATATCGCGAATGGCGATTTGCAGGAAACATCGGATAAATATGAAGGTATTAAGGAGGAGTATGAGCAGATTCAAGGGCAGATTGAGATATTGGATGAAGCCATTGAAAAAGCGCGTGCAGAGGTTACCGATACGGGGCTTCTCAGAGGCAAGCTGGAAGGCGAAATTAATGTCTTGAAGGAACAGATCAATTCGGCAAAAGGAAATGAAGGCCATCTCCGTGCCCGATTAGAAACCGTACAGGCAGAAATTAACGCAAAAAATGTAGATAAAGAAGCAATATTAAAAAATAAAAGCGAAATTGATGAACAGCTCGCAGAATTGGAAAGGGTAAGGGATGAAGCGAGAGGTTTATTGAATGCGGTGCAAAGTAAGATTGAGGAGTTGAACAATCATATTGAGGCCGGCAAGAATGCGATTATCGGAGCATTGAACAGCCGCGCGACCATTAAGTCTAAAATAGGCCGTTACGATACGATGATGGAACAGGCCAATATTCGTAAGGCTGAATTGAATTCCAGACTGTTGCGTGCGAAGTCGGATGAGGAAAAACAGGAAGAAACCATTAAGCGGCTGCAGGAAGAATTTGAAAGTATTAATGAAGAAATTCGTCAATTGAACGATTCCCAGACGGTAATCGAGGAACGTTTAAGCGGGATACATGATGAACTGACAGAAAAAGACAAGAAGCTCAGAGATACACAGGTCGTGTATCATCAGGAGAAATCCAAGGTGGAAGCTCTGTCAAATCTGATGGAACGATATGACGGCTATGGCGGCAGTGTAAAACGCGTGATGGAATGCAAAGAGGAAGAAAAAGGAATAATTGGTGTAGTAGCCGATATTATTAAAGTAGATAAAAAGTATGAAACAGCGATAGAAACAGCGCTCGGAGGTAATATTCAGAATATTGTTACGGAAGATGAAGAGACGGCAAAGCGGATGATTTCCATGCTGAAAAAGCATAAGGCAGGACGTGCAACCTTTTTGCCGCTTACAAGCCTAAATGATCCTCAGGAATTTAAGAACCCGGAAGCTCTTGAGGAAAAAGGGGTCATCGGCATGGCTGATGAGTTGGTACAGACAGATAAAAAGTATAAAGATGTGGCCAAGTCTTTGTTGGGACGTATCGTTGTAGTTGATAATGTTGATAACGCTGTTAAAATAGCGAGAAAATTCAACTATGGCATCCGTATGGTTACGATAGAAGGAGAGCTTCTTGTACCTGGGGGAGCTATCAGCGGCGGTGCATTCAAAAATAACAGTAATCTTCTCGGACGAAGAAGAGAAATGGAAGAATTGAATGTAAAGGTCAAGAAATATTTGGAAGAAATTGATATGCTTCTGGAAGATATAGAGAAGACGAAAGACCGGAGAAACAAGCTCCGCATGGAACTCGAAGGTACGAAGTCCAGACTTCAGGAAGAGTTTATTAAGCAGAATACGGCGAGAATAAATGTTATAAAGGCAGAGGAAAGAAAGAACGAAGCGGAAGAAGGCTTCGGAGAGTTAAAGTCCGAAGAAAAAGAAATCGACAACCAAATATTAGAGATTAAGCGTAATAAAGAGGAAATTCTAAAAGAACTGGAGGAATCGGAAAATCTGGAAAAGAATGTGGAAATCCAGATTAATGAATTCCAAAAGGAGTTGGAAGTACAGAGAATAAAAGAATCGGAACAGTCGAAGGTTGTGGCGGAGCATGATGTCGAAGTAGAAAAGATGATGCAGCAGCAAGGCTTCCACAGGCAGAATGTAGATCGTATAGACAGCGAAAACGCTCGTTTTATGTCCGAGCTTGCAGAAATCAAAGAAGGACTTAAAAAGAATGAAGAGGACATAGAAAGAAAAGAACAGAGCATTATTGAAATAGAAAAGACAATTTCTGCTTCCAACACATCGAAGACAGATACGGAAGTAAAGCTGAAAGAGTATATTTCAAAAAAAGAGGAATTGTCTGCAAAGCAAAAGAATTTCTTTACAATGAGAGAAGAGCTCTCAGAAAGAATGTCCGCACTGGATAAAGAGGTATACCGTTTAAATGCTCAGAAAGAAAAGATGGAAGAATCCATTGAAAGCCAGATTAATTACATGTGGGACGAATATGAAATTACCCTTTCGGATGCTGCTTCTTTAAGAGACGAAGAGTTGACGGAGCTTACGACGATGAAGAAGAAAATCACATCGTTAAAAGAAGAAATCAAGAAACTGGGCGATGTCAATATCAATGCGATTGAAGACTATAAGAACCTGATGGAGCGTTATCTGTTTTTAAAGACTCAGCACGATGATTTGGTAGAAGCGGAGACAACCCTGCTGCACATAATTGAAGAACTTGATACAGCGATGCGCAAACAGTTTAACGAGAAATTTTCCGAAATTGCAAAAGAGTTCGATAAAGTTTTCAAAGAACTTTTCGGAGGGGGTAAAGGTACTTTGGAGCTGATGGAGGAGGAAGATATTCTGGAAGCGGGGATACGTATTATCGCACAGCCACCCGGAAAGAAACTTCAGAATATGATGCAGCTGTCAGGCGGAGAAAAAGCGCTGACTGCAATTGCCCTTCTCTTTGCTATTCAGAATCTGAAACCGTCGCCGTTTTGTCTGCTGGATGAGATTGAGGCGGCTCTCGATGAGAATAATGTGGGCAGATTTGCAAAATATTTACATAAATTAACAAAATATACGCAGTTTATTGTAATTACCCACAGGCGTGGTACAATGGAAAAGGCGGATCGACTGTATGGTATAACGATGCAGGAAAAGGGTGTATCAACACTCGTAAGCGTTAATTTGATAGATAATGACCTGGATAATTAATACTTCTTTCGCAGAAAGAATAGAGGAGGGCGCATGAGCGAGGAAAAGAAAGGATTTTTTGGAAGACTGAAGGATGGGCTTGCCAAAACCAGAAACAACATAGTAAATGGAATTGACTCTGTGTTTAACGGTTTTTCTGCAATTGATGAAGATTTCTATGAAGAGTTGGAAGAAATCCTCATTATGGGAGACATTGGAGTCAATGCAACGAATGCTATTATTGAAAAACTGCGCAGGCAAGTAAAAGAAAATCATATTAAAGAGCCGTCGGAGTGTAAAAAGTTCCTTATCCAAAGCATTAAGGAGCAGATGCAGGTTGGAGAGACGGCCTATGAATTCGAACATAGGCAGTCGGTTATCCTTGTAATAGGAGTAAACGGTGTCGGAAAGACAACCTCTGTAGGAAAGTTGGCGGGTATATTGAAGGATCAGGGAAGAAAGGTTCTTCTTGCAGCAGCGGATACTTTTCGGGCGGCGGCCGGAGAACAGCTTACGGAGTGGGCAAACCGTGCCGGCGTAGATATTATCGGAGGCTCGGAGGGTTCGGATCCTGCCAGTGTAATTTACGACGCGGTAAATGCTGCGAAGGCGAGAAATGTGGATGTGCTTTTATGCGACACGGCAGGGCGTCTTCATAATAAAAAGAATTTGATGGAAGAACTGAAGAAGATAAACAGAATTATTGAAAAAGAATTTCCGGGAGCCCATAGAGAGAACCTCGTTGTACTCGATGGAACTACCGGACAGAATGCGTTGCAGCAGGCAAGAGATTTTGGTGAAGTGGCGGATTTAACAGGTATTATTCTCACGAAAATGGATGGAACGGCAAAGGGAGGAATTGCGGTGGCGATTCAGTCGGAGCTCAATATTCCGGTTAAATATATCGGAGTGGGAGAAACCATTGAGGACTTGCAGAAATTCGATTCCGATCAGTTTGTAAATGCACTTTTCGACATAAAGATTTCAGATGAAGATTTAGAATAAGTGATTGGAAAATGATGTAGATAAACGATAGAACAGGTGTTAAGACGGATTAGGAAGACGGATGGAGGATGAGGTAAGTTGGATGAGAAAATGCTGACATTGGATAAGTTTGAAGAAGCTTCTGAGATTGTAAAGAGAGTAACGCAGGAAACAAAACTGGTATATAGTGATTATCTGAGTTCCCAGACGGGAAATAAGGTATACTTGAAACCGGAAAATATGCAGTTTACAGGTGCATATAAAGTGAGAGGCGCATATTATAAAATAAGCACGCTATCGGAGGAAGAACGTCAGAGAGGACTGATTACGGCTTCCGCAGGCAACCACGCACAAGGTGTTGCTTATGCTGCAAAGTGCAACGCCGCAAAGGCAGTCATCGTTATGCCGACCACAACCCCTCTTATAAAAGTGAACAGGACCAAAAGCTACGGCGCTGAAGTTGTTCTACATGGAGATGTATACGATGAAGCATGCGCTCGTGCTTATGAGCTGGCAAAGGAAAAGGGCTACACCTTTATCCATCCTTTTGATGATTTGGCGGTAGCGACGGGACAGGGAACGGTTGCGATGGAAATATTTAAGGAACTCCCGTTGGTAGATTATATCTTAGTTCCTATCGGGGGCGGAGGACTCGCTACAGGTGTATCCACGCTGGCCAAACTTCTCAATCCCAAAATAAAAGTAGTCGGAGTAGAACCGGCAGGTGCTAACTGCATGCAGGCTTCCTTAAAAGAAGGCAAGGTAGTTACTCTGGATCATGTTAATACGATTGCGGACGGAACGGCAGTCAAGACACCGGGAAGCAAAATATTCCCTTATCTGTCCAGGAACTTGGATGATATCATTACGGTAGGAGACGAGGAACTCGTCGTTGCATTTCTCGATATGGTAGAGAATCACAAGATGATAGTAGAGAATTCCGGGCTTCTCACCGTAGCAGCGCTTAAGCATCTGCAGGTTGAGAATATGAGAATTGTTTCTATTTTGAGCGGCGGTAATATGGACGTAATTACCATGTCGTCTGTAGTACAACAGGGACTTATACTGCGAGACAGGATATTTACCGTTTCCGTACTTCTTCCGGATAAGCCTGGAGAGCTCAGCCGCGTGTCGGACGTAATTGCGAAACAGAACGGTAATGTTATCAAGTTGGAGCATAATCAGTTCGTTTCCATTAATAGAAATGCTGCGGTGGAACTTAGAATTACGCTGGAGGCGTTCGGCCCCGAACATAAAAAGCAAATCATTGTGGCGCTTCATCAAAACGGATATAAGCCGAAAGCAGTCCGCACGATTATCTAAGTGTAAGCAAAATAGAAAGAAGAACGCATTTTTATGATTCAGATGCGTTCTTCTTTCTCTTGATAAACATAAAAAGAATTGATATCGCGAACCGGAGAAATACTCGCAAGAACAGAATCGGTATGATAGAATAAAGAATAGAAATCCATGTAATGGAAAATCTTATTTATGTGAATAATCGAGTAATTCAAGTGGTTAAGTAGCTTGAAGACTGTGAAGGAGACGCGATATGAGAAGGACGTCAAATATGGAAGAAGATAAGTATATTGTGGAGATAGAACAAGAATATGAGAAGAAAAAGGAAGAAGAGAAGACCGTAAAGCAGAGGGTTATCGATTATATTGTCATTACGCTTGCTTCGGTTGTATATGCGGTCGGGGTCAGTCAGTTTATCGATCCGAACAATTTGGCCCCCGGCGGTGTAACGGGTGTTGCTATTATTTTAAACCGTATTGTGCCGATAGAAACAGGTACGCTTATTTTGATTATTAATGTACCAATCATTATATTAGGCATGTGGAAGTTCGGAGTTCGGTTTATTATTTCCACTTTTTATGCCATTGCCACTACATCGCTTTTTACAAACTTATTGGCGCCCCTTGGAGCAGCGACGGACGATCTTCTGCTTGCATCACTCGCAGGGAGCGTGTTAATCGCCATTTCTATGGGTATTATTTTTAAAAGAGGTGCGACCACCGGGGGGACGGATATTATTATTAAATGCTTAAGGTTGAGATACCCGCATTTGAAAACAGGGATGTTATTTTTCCTGACGGATGTAGGTGTTGTAGCAGCTTCTGCATTTGTATTCCAAGATATCGATTCGGCATTATATGCCGGAATAGCGGTTATCGTTACGTCCATGGTGCTGGATATGGTTCTTTATGGCCGGGATGAAGCCAAATTAATCTACGTAATAAGCGACCACTCAAATAAGATTACGGACAGGCTCTTGGCGGAGCTGGATATTGGTGTAACACACTTGAACGGACAGGGAGCATACAGCAGGAAAGAAAAACAGGTTATCATGTGTGTGTCGAAAAAAACGCTTGCACCCAGAATAGAGGAGATTGTAAGAGAAGAGGATGCGGATGCATTTATGATAGTGACGAGTGCCATGGAAATATTCGGAGAAGGATATAAGAGTTATTTTAGCGAAAAGGTTTGAACAGCATTTACCTTATATGATAATTTTATCATGTATGATAAAATGTAATAATAAGATATAAATGAGATTCAGCATTGGCAGGTTGAGTGATTAGGCGAGGAACGGATAATTTGAATAAGGGAAATTTAAATAAAAAAGAGGATTTTTTTATTCAGGATATCTCCGGAGAGAAAAGGAGAACGGGAATTAGAAAGAGACATAAGAAAAAAAACAGAGGACAAGGCGGTTCTGTATGGCTGTCCGCAATCTTATGCATTGTGGCTTTGGGAGCCCTAACCGGATGTCTTTATCTTTCGGTCGAAAACCATAATCTTGAGAGCGAAGTCAGCGAGGCGATGGCGTATATCGATGAGGTGAATTCCGTTACTACCTATACGGAAGAAGAAATGCAGACAATGATAGAGGATGCTGCTTTAAAGGCTTCATCGGAAAGAGAAAAGGAACTCCTCGATGAGATAAAGGCCAGGATGGAAAGCGGAGATGGAACTTCTGCTATGCTTCGGTATTTTTATCCGGAGGAAATTGTCGTTGCTTCGGATAACCGGTATTATTTTTTTCCCATTCTGGATACAATCAAACATCATTCTTATAATGAGGAACAGTTTGTCATGAATGAAGAGGGAATTTTGGAATATTTGGAGAATGGAGAGGCGGTCTCCCACAAAGGAATCGATGTTTCCAAATATCAGTCTTCAATAAATTGGGAAAAGGTAGCCGGAGACGGTGTTGAGTACGCATTTATCCGCCTGGGAATAAGAGGTTCTACAGAAGGCAAGTTGATTCTGGACGATACATTTGAAGACAACGTAAAGGATGCTTTGGCCAATAAGATTGATGTAGGTGTATATTTCTTTACACAAGCCCTCAACGAAGAGGAAGCGGTGGAAGAAGCAAAATTCGTTCTGGAAAACATTGAGGAATACGACATTACATATCCTATTGTGTTGGACGTGGAGGACATTGAGGTAAAGAATCCGAGAACGAAAGATATGACAAAGCAAGATTGGACGGACGTGTGTATCGCTTTTTGTGAGACGATTAAAGAAGCCGGATATATGCCGATGATATATGGTAATCTAAAAACATTTATGCTTATGGTGGATATGGAACAGCTTGAAGAATATGAAAAGTGGTTTGCTTATTACACCACGCCGCTATATTTCCCTTATGAATTCTCTATGTGGCAATATACTTCCACAGGCAGCGTGGCCGGAATAAAGGGCGATGTGGATTTGAATATAAGTATGAAGGACTGGAAAAATGAATGATATAGCAGGTACATATGAAAAGACCGGATATCTGAATAAACATTATAAATTCTTTCATTTAAAGGATTCCGATAATAGGGAATTCGATTATCACTATCACGATTTTGACAAGATAATATATTTTATGGGCGGCAAGGCGGATTATATGATAGAAGGAAAGAAGTTTTTGCTGGAGCCCTATGATTTCATTTTTGTCAATCGAAATGAAATACATAAACCGATGGTCGATTTTTCCGCTCCTTATGAGCGTATGATCCTGTATATCGATCATGGTTTTATCGAAAAATATACAGATGATGCGTATGATTTGACCGAATGTTTTAAGCGTACTTTTAAAGAAAAAACAAATATTGTCCGTTTTCCGGCAGTAGTGACCAGGCAGCTTTATGAGACGCTCCGCAGAATGGAAGAGAACGATAATGATAATGCCTATGCGGGTGAATTATATGGGGAGATTCTCTTTCTGGAATTCATGGTTCAGATGAACAGAGCTTGTTTAGAAAATGAATTTGCTTACCATCAGACAGCGAAATATAACAAAAAAATAATAGATATTATTCAGTTTATCAATGAAAATCTGTCGGAAGAGCTGTCTATTGACAGTTTATCCGAGAAATTTTATATGAGCAAATATCATATGATGCGTCAGTTTAAAGAAGAAACCGGATATTCCATTCATCAATACACTTTGGAAAAAAGAATTCTTGCGGCAAAGTCCATGCTGTTAAACGGAATTCCCGCAACGGTTGCCGCTATGGAATGCGGTTTTAAGGATTATTCTACATTTGCCCGCGCTTTTAAGAAAAAATCGGGCAGTATTCCCTCAAAAATAAAATGAGCAAAGAGATAAGGGTGTCAAGAAAAAATACTTGACACCTTAATCTCTTTATAGTATGATAAGCATTGTGTTTGAGGAAAGTATTTCTTCGAGTGCATGGGAGAACTGTTATGGAAAAGATTGTGGCACAAGGTTTGCTATATGACTTTTACGGAGAATTATTGACGGAGCATCAGCGTAAAATATACGAGGCTGCAGTGTATAATGACTTGTCTCTCAGTGAGATTGCGCAGGAAGAGGGTATCAGCAGGCAGGGAGTTCATGATCTGATAAAGAGATGCGATAATATTTTAGAAGGATATGAAAACAAACTTCATCTGGTTGAGAGATTCAATCGGATTAAGGATAAAGTGAAGTGCATCGATGAATTGACCGGGAATTGGCAGATCGGTCATGAACAGTTAAGAAATGAGATTAAAAAATTGTCGGATGAGATACTGGAAGCATTATGAGCCGAATAGTACGGAGAAGATAGAATAAGAGGTAATGTATGGCATTTGAAAGTTTGACGGACAAATTGCAAAACGTATTTAAAAATTTAAGAAGCAAAGGCCGTTTAACTGAGGAGGATGTGAAAACTGCCTTAAAAGAAGTAAAAATGGCATTGCTTGAAGCGGATGTAAATTTTAAAGTCGTAAAGCAGTTCGTAAAGGCAGTGGAAGAACGTGCGGTTGGAACCGATGTAATGAACGGTCTTAACCCCGGACAAATGGTTATAAAGATAGTAAACGAAGAAATGGTTGCATTAATGGGTTCCGAGACGACGGAGATTCAGATGCAGCCGGGAAAAGCGATTACCGTCATTATGATGTGCGGTTTGCAGGGAGCCGGTAAGACGACTACGACAGCTAAGATCGCCGGCAAATTAAAACTAAAAGGTAAGAAGCCGTTACTTGTAGCTTGCGATATATATCGCCCGGCTGCGATTAAGCAATTACAGATAAACGGAGAAAAGCAAGAGGTAGATGTCTTTTCTATGGGAGAACATCACAATCCCGTCGATATCGCCAAGGCCTCTTTGGAACATGCTCATAAGAATGGACACAATGTGATAATTCTCGATACTGCGGGACGCCTTCATATAGACGAAGATATGATGACAGAACTTCAGAATATAAAGGCAAATGTAGATGTACACCAAACACTTCTCGTTGTGGATGCCATGACCGGACAGGATGCCGTAAATGTGGCGAAGCAGTTCGATGAGAAGATTGGTATCGACGGCGTTGTTTTATCGAAAATGGACGGCGATACGAGAGGTGGTGCCGCACTTTCCGTAAAGGCGGTAACGGGTAAGCCGATTCTTTATGTCGGCATGGGAGAGAAGCTTTCCGACCTGGAACAGTTTTATCCTGACCGAATGGCGAGCCGTATTCTAGGAATGGGCGATGTGCTCACTCTTATAGACAAGGTACAGGCTAATCTCGATATTGATGAAAATAAAGAAAAAGAGATGGCTGCCCGTATGAAAAAGGGCAAATTTGATTTCAATGATTATTTGGAAAGCATGAAGCAGATGAAAAAGATGGGAGGCCTATCCAGTATTTTAGGAATGATGCCGGGTATGGGAAAGCAGTTGGGAGATGTGGAATCCATGGTGGATGAAAAGCAGCTCGCAAGGATGGAAGCAATCGTACTTAGCATGACTGCGGCGGAAAGAGAAAATCCTAAGCTTTTGAATCTAAGCAGAAAGAGCCGTATTGCGAGGGGAGCAGGTGTTGATATTGCGGTAGTAAATCGTTTTGTAAAACAGTTTGAACAGTCCCAGAAGATGATGAAACAGCTACCGGGTATGATGGGTGGCAAAAAAGGACGAGGTATGTTCGGCGGTATGAAATTTCCGTTTTAACATATAAAAATAATTTTGCGGAGGTGAAAAACATGGCAGTTAAAATCAGGTTAAGAAGAATGGGTCAGAAGAAAGCTCCTTTCTATAGAATCATTGTAGCAGATTCCAGATCCCCGAGAGACGGAAGATTTATCGAAGAAATCGGAACTTATGATCCTTCTACAGATCCGAGCACATTTAAAGTAAATGAAGAGCTGGCTAAGAAATGGTTGGCAAATGGTGCTCAGCCCACAGAAGTTGTTAACAAGATTTTCAAATTGGCAGGTATTGAAAAATAAGACCAGTCGCTTTTGGAGGTGGACTATGAAGGAATTAGTTGAAGTAATTGCAAAAGCACTTGTTGACAATCCGGATGAGGTTGTGGTAACTGAGAAATCAGAAGGCAGAAATATTGTTGTTGAACTTCATGTTGCACAGTCCGATATGGGTAAAATAATCGGCAAACAGGGAAGAATTGCAAAAGCGATTCGTTCTGTTGTTAAGGCAGCATCATCCAAGGACAATAAGAGAGTGGATGTAGAAATCGTTTAAAACCGATTGGCAGAATGAGGATGGATATTAGCCATCCTCATTTTTAGCACTTGGAGGAAAAGTATGGAAGACAAGCTGAGAGTAGGTATTATCTCTTCAACGCATGGAATTAAAGGTGAGGTTAAAGTATTTCCGACGACGGATAATCCGGAAAGATTTAAGAAGTTAAAGCAGGTCATATTGGATACGGGAAAAGAAGAATTGGAACTTGAAATAGAAAGTGTTCGGTTCTTTAAGAAATTTTCTATTATTAAATTTAAGGGAATCAACAATATCAATGATATTGAGAAATATAAAGGAAAAGAGTTGTATGTGACGAGAGAACACGCACAAAGGCTTCGCAGAAATGAATACTTTATTACCGATCTGATCGGAATGAAGGTGACGGAAGATACCGGTAGATATTTGGGGATGCTGGAGGATGTGCTTAAGACTGGCGCCAACGATGTTTATACGGTAAAAACGGAAGACGGGAAAGAACTGTTAATTCCTGCAATAAAGCAATGCATTCTGGATGTCGATATGGATAAGCAGGAAATGAAAGTACATTTGCTGGAAGGATTGCTGGAAGAATAGTAAAGGGATGGATGCTGTCATGAATTTTCATGTCTTAACGCTGTTTCCGGAGATGATATTGCAAGGGGGACAAACCAGTATTCTTGGAAGAGCGATAAAGAACGGATATATTACACTAAATGCGGTAGATATAAGAGATTATACGGAAAGCAAACATAAAAAAGTGGATGATTATCCATATGGAGGCGGTGCGGGCATGCTCATGCAGGCACAGCCTGTTTATGATGCATATCAGGCGGTAAGTAAGAAGCTTGAATCCGGTAAAGCTAGAGTGATTTACCTGACGCCGCAAGGCAGAACCTTTGAACAGAAAATGGCTGAGGAGCTTTCGAAGGAGAAGGATATTGTATTTCTCTGTGGACATTATGAAGGAATTGATGAACGTGTTCTGGAAGAAATCGTTACGGACTATGTATCTGTGGGAGACTATGTACTGACCGGAGGAGAACTTCCGGCGATGGTAATGATTGACGCAATATCCAGGCTTGTCCCCGGCGTATTGAATAACGACACTTCGGCAGACTTTGAGACATTTCATAACGATCTGTTGGAGTATCCTCAATATTCAAGGCCCGAAGAATGGAAAGGAAAAAGTGTGCCGCAAGTCCTTTTGTCGGGAAATCATACGAAAATTGCCGAATGGAGACTCGAACAGTCGATACGCAGAACGAAAGAACGGCGTCCCGACCTGTATGATAAGTATAAGAAAAAACAACAGGTAATCGAGAAGCTGCTGAAGAAAGATAAATTTCTCTATATAGATATGATAGAAAGCCTAAGGCGTGGGAGAGGAGAACTCATATATAATAAAGAAGGCGGAGTCGTGGTGAAGGATGGCGATGCCGGAATTTATATGCTTGCGGCATTCGACAGTGTGACGGCAGAAGAAATTGCAGATACCATACTATATGAGAATGAAACAGGGCAATTCCTTGTTCATCAGGAATGTCTGCTTAAGTCAATGGAAAAGCGATTCCGGATAGAAGAAGCTTTTCCTATTAAACACGCGGTATATACACAGAGGGTACCTCTTTCTGTTTCGAAAGAGATAACGTTTACCCCCTTAGGTATAGACTACTTGGAAGAAGTTATGGAACATTATCATATAGTGCCTGATGAAGCCTATATAAAAGAAAGACTCCTTAGCGGAAATATTATCGGTGCGTTCATTGAAGACAGACTTGCCGGCTTCGTAGGTATACACAAAGAGGGAAGCCTTGGAATCTTAGAGGTCTATGAAGCGTACAGGAGAAAAGGGGTGGCAGCCTCTTTGGAAGCATATATGATAAACCGCCAATTATCTTGCGGTTATATACCTTATGGAGATGTTTTAACAAGCAACGAAGCCTCTTTGCATTTACAGGAAAAACTAGGGCTTTGTATATCCAAAGAAATATTATTTTGGGTAGAACTGAATGGATATTTGTGTTAAAATAAAAACACTGTAAGAATTTAGCACTCTACAACAGTAAAATTGCCGAGGACAGAGTTGTGACACGGCAGTATATTACGGGTAAGGAATAAAAAGATAAGAGTAGCAAGGAAGGAAGAACAGCAAATGGCAAAGAAGAAAATCATGTTAGGGAATGAGGCGATTGCCAGAGGAGCATACGAAGCAGGCGTAAAGGTTTCTGCTGCTTATCCGGGAACGCCTAGTACGGAAATCAGTGAAAATATCGTGAAATATGATGAGATATATGCTGAATGGTCTCCGAATGAAAAGGTAGCGATGGAAGTGGCGATAGGGGCTTCTATCAGCGGAGTGAGGGCAATGTCATCTATGAAACATGTAGGTGTGAATGTGGCAAGCGATCCGTTGTATACGGCTTCTTACAGCGGTGTGAACGGGGGACTTGTTCTCGTAGCTGCCGATGATCCGGGCTTATATAGTTCTCAGAACGAACAGGATACGAGATGTGTGGCGAGAGCAGCACAAGTGCCGGTGCTGGAACCTTCCGATAGTCAGGAAGCAAAGGACTTCGTAAAATTCGCGTTCGATATCAGTGAAAAATACGATACTCCGGTCATCGTAAGAACAACCACCAGACTGGCGCATTCCCAAGGAATGGTCGTTCTGGAGGAGAGAGCTGATATACCTGATAAGATATATGAAAGAAACATAAGTAAGTTCGTCATGATGCCGGGAATGGCAAAAGTGAGACATCTGCATGTGGAGCAGCGTCTGAAGGCTATGGAAGAGGAAGGGTGTGATTTCCCTGTAAATCGTATGGAAATGGGAGATACGTCCATCGGATTTATTACTAGTGGTATTCCTTATCAATATGTAAAAGAAGTCTGTCCTGAGGCTTCCGTTCTGAAGCTTGGACTTGTACATCCGCTTCCTCGCAAATTAATTGAAGATTTTGCTTCCAAAGTAGATAAATTATACATATTTGAAGAATTGGAACCTGTGATTGAAGAACAGGTAAAATCCTGGGGAATCAATGCTATAGGTAAAGAAGCTTTTACTAAACAAGGAGAATACAGCGCTAATATGCTGAGAAACGTGATTCTGAACGAGAAAACGGAAGGGATTAAGGCCGAGCAGGTACCGGCGCGTCCGCCGATTCTCTGTCCGGGCTGTCCTCACAGAAGCGTTTTTTCTGTCTTAAGTAAATTAAAGCTTCACGGGGCGGGAGATATCGGATGTTATACACTCGGTGCGGTAGCTCCTTTAAGTGTCATCGATACGACAATTTGTATGGGGGCAAGTATTTCTTCGCTCCACGGAATGGAGAAGGCTAAGGGAAAAGATTATGTGAAGAACTGGGTGGCTGTCATCGGCGATTCTACCTTTATGCATACCGGCATCAACTCACTCATGAATATGGTTTACAATCAAGGAACGGGGACGGTTTTAATCTTAGATAATTCCACTACCGGAATGACAGGGCATCAGGATCATGCGGCGACCGGCAAGACATTGAAAGGGGAAATAGTTCCGGCCATCGATATTTATAATCTGTGTAAAGCAATCGGTATTAAACATGTAACAGAAATCAATGCCTTTGATTTGCCGGCACTGGAAAAGGCATTGAAGGAAGAGACAGCAAGGGATGAAATCTCGGTGATTATTACAAAGTCCCCCTGCGTATTGTTGAAAGGAAATGTGTTTCCGAATAAATGTGTACCTATACCGGAGAAGTGCAGGAAGTGCGGCGCATGTTTGAAACCGGGATGTCCGGCTCTTACGAGAAATGAAGACAGAACCATTTCTATCGATGAGACGATGTGTAACGGATGTGGCTTATGCATGCAACTCTGCCCGTTCGAAGCAATTGAGAAGCAGGCCAAATAAGATTCCATAAGCAGGAGGATAAGGAAATGATGACAAAAAGTATTATGATCGTGGGAGTCGGTGGACAAGGTACGCTTCTGACAAGCCGTGTTCTTGGGGGAATTATTCAGGAAGCAGGATATGATGTGAAATTATCGGAAGTGCATGGCATGGCACAGAGGGGTGGAAGTGTCGTTACTTTCGTAAGATATGGAGAAAAAGTGTGGGAGCCCATTGTGGAAGAGGGGCAGGCGGATGTTTTGATTGCATTTGAACGCATGGAAGCGCTTCGATATGCCCATTTCTTAAAGAAAGACGGAGTCCTTATCATTAATGACTGGAGAATCGATCCGATTACCGTTGTTACGGGGGCGGCAGAATATCCGAAAGATATTATTCAGAAATTAAGCAAATCACATAAGGTATATACTGTTAACGCAATGGAAGAAGCGATTAAATTAGGGAATTCCAAGGCTTTTAATATCATTGTACTCGGAATGGCAGCAAGGCATATGGATTTTGCGAAGGAAGACTGGCTTAAAGTAATAGAGAGAACTGTGCCGTCTAAGACGGTAGAAATTAATGAAAGGGCGTTTTTGATCGGATACGAAGGTTAGTAAATAAATATAATGGGAGAGGGCATACAGATGATTTGGAATGAAACGAAAGAATGCATGAGCAGAGATGAAAAAATCGTTCTGCAAGGAGCGCGGCTTGTAAAAACAGTGGACAGAGTGTATCATAACGTACCTTTTTACCGGAGAAAGATGCAGAGCCTCGGAATCGAGCCGGGAGACATCCGTGGCATAGAAGACTTAGCAAAGCTTCCGTTTACAACGAAGGTAGATCTACGGGATAACTATCCATTTGGATTATTTGCGGTTCCTCAGTCCGAAATTGTCAGAATTCATGCATCCAGCGGGACAACCGGAAAAACAACAGTAGTAGGGTATACGAGAAGAGACCTCGATATTTGGAGTGAATGCGTGGCAAGAGCTTTCACTATGACCGGAGT
This sequence comes from Clostridiales bacterium, assembly GCA_012520655.1. Classification (GTDB taxonomy): domain Bacteria; phylum Bacillota; class Clostridia; order Lachnospirales; family Lachnospiraceae; genus Kineothrix. Next base: position 20,257 of record JAAYNW010000007.1, read on the forward strand.
GTCCAAAAACGATATTATTCAAGTCGCTTATGGCTATGGCCTCTTTACCGGAGGATTAGGAGCTCATAACGGCGCTGAGAAATTGGGAGCTACAGTCGTTCCCATGTCTACCGGAAACACGAAAAAACTGACGACGATGATGATTGATTTCGGAGTTACTGCAATCGCATGTACTCCGTCCTATTTGCTTCATATCGCAGAGACGCTCGAGGAGAACAACCAAATCGATAAGATTAAACTGAAGGTTGCAATTTGCGGGGCGGAACCGTGGACAGAAAACATGAGAAGGCAGATAGAGACGAAGCTGAATATTTGCGCCCACGATATTTACGGATTGTCGGAAGTCATGGGGCCGGGCGTTGCCTGCGACTGTGAGTACCATAGAGGTCTACATGTGTATGACGACCATTTTCTTCCGGAGGTAATCAATCCAGACACGCTTGAAGCCGTGGAGAATGGAGAGACAGGAGAACTTGTATTTACGACGATTACGAAAGAAGGAATTCCACTTTTGAGATATCGTACAAGAGATTTGACGAGTATCAGTTATGATACTTGTGAATGCGGAAGGACGTTGCCGAGAATCAGTCGGTTTAAAGGACGCTCCGACGATATGTTAATCATCCGGGGAGTAAATGTATTCCCTTCACAGGTAGAAGCGGCGCTTCTCGAGATGGGAGAGACAACGCCTCATTACATCATGATTGTGGACCGCGTGAATAACCTGGACACCTTGGAGGTTCAGGTAGAAGTGGAAGAAAGGTTCTTTTCCGATGAAGTCAAGGAACTTGAGAAACTGACAAAGAAAATAGAACATGTGCTCCAGCACGCGCTCGGTATTGCTGCGAAGGTAAAGCTGGTAGAGCCGAAGAGTATTGAGAGAAGCATGGGAAAGGCTATACATGTCATCGATAAGAGAAAACTGGTGTAAGATTTTTGAGCGTTGTAAACGCAGATTGGAGAGGTCTTATGTTTATTAAGCAATTGTCGGTCTTTTTGGAAAATAGAGAAGGACGCTTGGAAGATGTTCTTCAGGTATTGAAGGACAATGAAGTTAATATTATTTCTTTAAGCCTTGCGGATACGGAGAAGTTCGGAATACTTCGTATGTTGGTGAATAAGCCGGAGGCGGCGAACGGCGCTTTGAAGAGAAACGGTTTTTCATCGAAGCTTACAGACGTGCTTGCAATTAAGATTTCACACCGCGTAGGTATGCTGCAGGAATTGTTGGAATCGATTTGTGAAGAACATATAAACATTGAATATATGTATGCGCTGTCTACGGGAAAAGATGATGCATCTATGGTTTTAAAAACTTCAAATCTGGATTTCGCAGAAAAAACTTTGCGTGCTAAGGGAGTAGAGATCGTTACTCCGGAAGAAATTGCGGATATTCAGGTATAAAATAGGAAAATTAACTTGCATTTTATATGAGGTTATGCTAAAGTATTCATGTTGTGAAAATGGGATGGTCCTCTGTTATAAAGCAAAGCTTGACTTTGTGCATATTAAGAACATCTAAATAATAAGGAGGCACACGATGAACAATATTATTAAAGAAATTGAAGCAGAACAGTTAAAAGAATCCGTTTCGGATTTTAATGTAGGTGATACCGTAAAGGTATACGGTAAAATTAAAGAAGGTAACCGTGAAAGAATTCAGGTTTTCGAAGGAACTGTTATGAAAATACAGGGCGGAAGCAACAGAGCGACTTTTACGGTAAGAAAGAATTCGAACGGTATCGGTGTTGAGAAGACTTGGCCGTTACATTCTCCTAACGTAGAGAAAGTGGAGATAGTAAGAAAAGGTAAAGTAAGAAGAGCAAAATTGAACTACTTGAGAAATCGCGTAGGTAAGAAAGCGAAAGTAAAGGAATTAGTAAAATAATAAAGATGTAATAAAGAGCAATTATCAGCGTGTAATTGCTCTTTGTTGTTTTTTATTGTATACTACTTTTAGATGAATATTTAGTGTATGATGAACGGGAACAAAAATATGAGAAGAAATAAGGGCCTTAGCTTTTATGAAAAGAAAAAAAGAATAAGCTTGCATTTGGTAAAAGAAGCTTTCGGCATGGTATTTGGAACCTTTGCCGCTGTTTTTCTGGCCGCCGTTTTGGTTTTCAGCGTAGGGATGAAGACAAATGTAATCGGCGTATCCATGGAACCCACATTGTATAACGGACAGCAAATATTGATTAACCGCTTTGGCTATAAGCTGGCGTCTCCGCAAAGGGGAGATGTCATTGTGTTCCTTCCGAACGGTAATCAGAATTCTCACTTTTACATAAAAAGAGTTGTGGCTCTTCCGGGTGAGAAGGTTCAGATTATCGATGGACAGCTTTATGTGAACGGAATTCCGGAAGAAAATGAGACTTACGACAAAATGGAGGATGCGGGAATCGCAGAGAATCAAATAACTTTGGAAAGCGACGAATATTTTGTTTTAGGAGACAATAGAAACATAAGTGAGGACAGCCGTTCGGGAAATATTGGTCCAGTGAATAAAGATACCATTTATGGGCAAGCATGGTTCCATATGAGTGGTGAAGGCAAAGGTATGGGATTTATACAATAAAGGTTTTAATAGAATTTAGGAGAGAGTTATAAAATATGAATTATCAGTGGTATCCGGGTCATATGACCAAGGCAAAGAGAATGATGCAGGAAGACATTAAGCTGATAGATTTGGTAATCGAGTTAGTTGATGCAAGAATACCGCTCAGCAGTCGTAATCCTGATATCGATGAATTGGGAAAGAATAAAGCCAGATTGATACTCCTTAACAAATCGGATTTGGCAGACCCTAAATATAATAAGCAGTGGGCAGAATATTTCAAGAATAAAGGTTTTCATGTGCTTGAAATAAATTCTAAAAGCGGATCAGGAATAAAAGCGATACAAGGTGTCGTACAAGAGGCGTGTAAAGCAAAAATCGAAAGAGACAGAAAAAGAGGGATTATTAACCGACCGGTCAGAGCGATGGTCGTCGGCATTCCCAACGTAGGTAAATCTACGTTTATCAATACTTTTGCGGGAAGGGCCTGTACGAAGACAGGAAATAGACCGGGAGTTACAAAAGGGAAGCAGTGGATTCGCTTGAACAAGGAGATTGAACTTCTGGATACGCCGGGTATTTTATGGCCCAAGTTCGAAGATCAGGCGGTCGGTATGAAGCTTGCATTTATCGGCTCTATGAACGACGAGATTTTGCATATAGATGAGCTTGCCTTGGATTTGATACACTTTTTACAGGAAAAATATAACGGAGTTTTGGAAAAGCGCTATGAAGTGGAAGCTGATGGGGATATGCCGAATATACTCAGGGAAATATGTATCAGCAGACATTGCTATTTAAAAGGAGAAGAACTGGATTTGCAGCGGACTGCCGCTATTGTTATAGAAGATTTCAGAAGCGGCAAGCTGGGAAGAATTACGTTGGAATTCCCGGAGTGATTTGCGAAGGAGCAATTCTTTAGATATATACTGTAAAAGTAGACTGACATAATATGCCGGTTTGGAAGGGCATGGTTATAAGAATGAAACGAATATTAAAAGAGATATTGAGCACCAGTTTGTATTTGCTCGTCGTACTTTGTCTGACTTATGTGATCATTCATTTTGTAGGACAGCGGACGCAGGTGGTCGGAAGTTCTATGGAGACGACGCTCAGCGATAATGACAATTTGATCGTAGATAAGATTACTTATCGTTTCAGCGATCCCAAAAGGTTTGATATCGTAGTATTTCCTTATCAGTATGCAAAGGATACATTCTATATTAAGAGGATTATAGGGTTGCCGGGAGAAACCGTTTATATCGATGAGAATGGTGTTATCTATATAGACGGGGAGATGCTTCAGGAAAATTACGGAAAAGAAATTATTCTGAGTGCCGGACTGGCGAATGAGCCAATTACACTGGGCGATGATGAATATTTCGTAATGGGAGATAACAGGAATAATAGTTCTGATAGCAGAGACCCTGAGGTAGGCAATATTTCCAGAGATGATATTATCGGAAGAGCATGGATACGTATTTGGCCTTTGGACAAGTTCGGCATTTTAAAACACCAGTAGATGTATGGAGATAAAATAATGGAACAGAAAGCAAACGACATAAGGAAAATTTTTCAGGCAGCCGACATTGTAAAGCTGCCTGAATTAATAGAAGGTTATTCCTCCGATGAGAGGAAAGCAGTACAGGCGATTGTTCTTTCGGCGAAAAAGAAACTCGAAGCGCTGGAAAAAGAAAAAAAGAGAACAGAACAGATGATGCAGTATGAGAAGAAATACTGCGATTATACATATATCTGCGGTATCGATGAAGTGGGCAGAGGGCCGCTTGCTGGGCCGGTAGTGGCGGGAGCTGTAATCTTACCAAAAAATTGTGACATTTTGTATCTTAATGATTCCAAGCAACTATCCGAAAAAAAAAGAGAAGAGTTATATGATATCATTATGAAGGAAGCTGTAGCGACAGGACTTGGGTATGTGGCTCCGGAGAGAATCGATGAAATAAACATATTGCAGGCAACATATGAAGCGATGAGGCAGGCGATTGAAAATCTTTCAGTGAAGCCGGATTTATTACTGAACGATGCGGTAACGATTCCTCTTGTGGATATAAAGCAGGTGCCAATCATTAAGGGCGATGCAAAAAGTGTTTCTATCGCGGCAGCAAGTATTGTTGCAAAGGTTACACGAGACAGACTGATGGTTCAATATGACAGTGTTTTTCCTGAATATGGCTTTGGCTCCAACAAGGGATATGGAGCCCGGACACATGTGGAGGCGCTGAAAAAGTATGGTCCGTCTCCTATACATAGGCGCTCTTTTATAAAGAATATAATTTCTGTCTAGAACACGCTCTTTTATTGTTAGGGAGGTATTGATTTGAACTTATCCGGTTTATTCCAACCCCAATATGGAAATAAAAGTTCCAGCAACCGTAGCACGGAGTCGGTCAAAACTCCGATAAATGTGACTCCGTCGGGAAACTATCAAACACAGAAGATAATTAAAAACCTGACACCGGGACAGACACTCCAAGGGGAGATTGTCAGTAAAAACGGCAATGAAGTACAGATTATGGTGGATAAGAATGTGGTGATTACTGCCAGACTGGATAAAGATATTAGCCTTTCGATAGGGCAGAATGTTACTTTTGAAGTAAAGAATCAGTCCAGTCAGCAGATTGCCTTAAGACCTCTTTATGAGAATTTGTCACAGAATCCGAATGTGCTGAAGGCATTGGAAGCTGCCAAGCTTCCTATAACGAACGAACTGATACGTATGGTTTCTGCCATGATGGAACAAGGAATGTCTATCGATAAAAACGCGCTCTTGGATATGGGAAGACTGATTACTGCCAATGAAGGAGTAAATCCGGAAACAATTGTGGCATTGCGTAGTCTGAATCTCCCGATAACGGCTGAAAACATAGAACAGCTTGAAAATTATCAGACTTACAGGCATCAGATATTAAACAGCGTAACAGATTTTCTAGCCGAATTGCCTTCCTCATTTCAGTTGATGATAAACGAAGGACAGGCGGATGCAGCCGTTAATTTTTATAAACAGGTTCTGCAATTATTTGCGGAACCATCTTTACAGGAACCGCTTCTGAATGAAGGAACCGTAAATATACGGCCTGTTGCAGATAAGATAGCAGAGGGAACACAATCGGCCGTAAAAGAGGATGGAATAAGCGTTCCGCAGAATCAGATAAAGGGGGAAATTTCGGAGACGATTATTAATCTGATAGATGAGAATATGGAAGGAACTGCGGCAAGGGCGGATGCTGCAGGCATAAACAAAGGAATTGAGGCGGCCCCGCCTCAGAATAACGTTATTCCACAGGCCGATACATCGCAGAACAACTATGTGTTTCTTTCGGAGGTATTGAATCAAGAAGGGAGAAATACTCTTATCAGCCTGCTCGGTGGCTTAGGATTCTCAAAACAACAGCTTATTCAGGTGGCGGACGGAAGTATACCGGTAAAGCAACTTCTGCAGGATATCAATAATTTTTTATTGAAGAACGGCGAAAATATAAGTTCTGAGAAGGTAATCAACTTATTTGGAAGCAAAGTATACAATCAGCTTTTGCAGAGTGAAATACTGCGGCAATGGCTTGTAAAGCCGTCAGATGTGGGGCAAAAGAATAGCGTGGAGGATTTTTACGGCAGACTGAGGGAGCAGTCGGCGCAGCTTACGGAGGCATTAGGCAGGATATCGAGAGATGTTCCTCTTTCCAAAAGCCTTACGTCTATGCAGAACAATATAGAATTTATGAATCAACTTAATCAGGCATTTAATTATATTCAACTTCCCTTAAAGATGAGCGGCGGAAATGCGCATGGAGATCTGTACGTATATACGAATCGGCGTAATGCACCGAAAGAAGATGAAAGTATCAGCGCGCTTTTGCATCTTGACATGCAGAATTTGGGAACTATGGACATTTATGTTATGATGAAAGAGAAAAATGTCAGTACGAAATTTTACTTAAAGGATGAACAAACCATAGACTTTATCGCGAAGCACATTCATATTTTAAATGAGAGGCTTTCTAAAAGAGGCTATACCATGAATGCGAAAATGGTAGTAAATAAAGATACTGATAAGAAAACAGACGTAATAGAGACTATGGACACACCGGAAAAAAGGGAAAATATCTTAGCGCAGTATTCTTTTGATGTAAGAGCCTAGTGAAGGAGAAGCATATGAAAGAGAAGCATATGAAGGAAAAACCAAGGCAGGCTATTGCCCTTGCATATGATCCGGATGACGAAGTACCGAGAATCATTGCCGGCGGACAGGGGGAGCTGGCAGAGAGAATTATCGAACGTGCGAAGGAAGCGGATATTCCGATTCATAAGGACGATAAGTTGGCTGACACCTTATCCAGACTGGAAATCGGCGATATGATACCGCCCGAATTATATGAAGTGGTGGCGGAGATTCTTGTATTTGTAGATGCGATGGATAAAATCAAGGTAAAGATGAATAGGGAAAAATAAAGAAAAGTAAAGGAAATGAATGTTGAATAATAGGGGAATAGGAAAGCACTATGAGGAGTTGGCATGCAGCTATTTGGAGCAGAACGGATTCGAAGTTGCAGAGAAAAACTTCAGAAGCAGGAACGGAGAAATAGATATTATAGGATATCATGGAGAGTTTCTCGTGTTTGTCGAAGTTAAATACCGTGCAACGGATAAAAAAGGAATGCCGGAAGAAGCGGTCATACCTGCGAAGCAGAAAAGAATATGCAAAACGGCCGACTATTACCGGTTTCTTCATAAATATTCGGATGATAGGCCGGTGCGGTACGATGTAGTCGGTATTAGCGGTACGGAGGAAGCTGTAAATATAAGGTGGTATAGGAATGCTTTCGCTCATATTTATGCGAGATAAGGAAGATTAGATTATGCAGATAAACAGAACGGGCAAAACAGAAGTCTTAAAAATAAATCATTTGGAAGATATGGAATATTTGACCTTCCCTGCACTTGACAATACGAAAATCGTAACTCACCTTTTTTCCACAAGATTAGGAGGGGTAAGCGAAGGAATATTTCGATCTATGAATTTAAGCTATACGCGGGGAGATAAAAGGGAAGCGGTAAGCGAAAACTTTGCGAGAGTTGCGAGAGCATTAGGAAGAAATGTGGAAGATTTCGTCTGCTCCGACCAAACCCATACGACAAATGTCAGAAGGGTAACGGCATCGGATAGGGGAAAAGGCGTTGTCTTTGAAAAGGATTACGCGGATGTGGACGGACTGATTACCGATGAACCGGGTATCGTACTAGCTACCTTTTATGCGGACTGCGTACCACTTTTTTTTGTCGATACCGTACATAAAGCAATTGGGCTTTCTCATTCGGGATGGCGGGGTACCGTAAATAAAATAGGGGCACATACACTTGAAGAGATGGGAAAGGCATACGGAACGAAGACGGAAGATGTGGTAGCGGCTATCGGCCCGTCTATTTGCAGGATGTGTTACGAAGTGAGCGAAGATGTGGCCGGAGAATTTGCGAAAGCTTTTGAAGAAAAAACGCTCTCCGATATTTTATTTAAGAAAGATAAGGAAAAATACCGGCTCGATCTGTGGAAGGCAAATTATCATGTCCTTAGGCAAGCAGGTATCAAACAGCAAAATATAAGTATTACAGATATATGCACCTGTTGTAATCCAGAATATCTTTTCTCTCATAGAGCGAGCAGAGGGAAAAGAGGCAACTTAGGTGCTTTTCTAAGCTTGTGTCCGACTTAAGAAAATATTAAAAAAATTCCTATATATGTTTTAAAAAATATATGGTTAGATTAAAGGCAGAGAGGATTTTACTATGGCTAATATACTTGTGTGTGACGATGATAAAGAGATTGTGGATGCGATCGAGATATATCTGATGCAGGAAGGCTATCATGTGCTGAAGGCGTATGACGGAGAACAGGCGATAAAGATCTTGAAGGAGAACAACGTACATCTGCTTATTATCGACATTATGATGCCGAAACTGGATGGAATACACGCGACTTTAAAAATCAGAGAATACAGCAGTATACCTATTATTATTTTATCTGCCAAATCGGAGGACTCGGATAAGATTCTGGGGCTCAATATCGGGGCGGATGATTATGTGACAAAGCCTTTTAATCCATTGGAGCTCGTGGCACGTGTGAAGTCGAACCTGCGGCGCTATACAACACTTGGAAATCTTAACCTGGAGAACAATGCGATATTCAGTGCAGGCGGCTTATGCATTAATGACGATACGAAAGAAGTGACCGTAGACGGAGAAAACGTGAAGTTAACGCCGATCGAATATAATATTTTATTGCTGCTCGTAAAAAATCAGGGAAGAGTATTTTCCATCGATCAAATATATGAAAGTATATGGAACGAAGAGGCAATTGGGGCCGATAACACGGTAGCCGTTCACATCAGGCATATCAGAGAAAAGATAGAAATTAATCCGAAGGACCCTCGATATTTGAAAGTGATATGGGGGGTAGGTTATAAGATTGAAAAGCAATAAAAGAATTTGTACTAATATATAAACTGCCGGATGTTGAAAGGAGCAGGATATAAGATGAAGAAAAAGATACCCGGGAAAAAGCTGCAAGGATTCCTGCATATATTGCAGCATATTTTGATCGTTTCTGCGGCAATTGCCATTTTATTTGTCGTGACAGGCTCCAGCGTAATGATAAAAGGTGTGGATGGCAATTACAGCTACAGTATGGATGCTGATGAAAAAGGAAAAGTGTATGAAGACTCCTTTTTGTTCAATCATATATTCGGAAGAGGAGTTGCCGACGTGGCTCGTATGGTAGCAGTCAGGAGCCAGATGGAAACGGACGGCAGGTTTGCCGGAGACAAAGAAATCGATGTGGCCATGTTTTATTACCGTTTTGAAGGCGTGCCGGATAAATACGTTACGGCGAAGTATCGTCTGGAGGATTTGATTAAATGGGCGCAGTACGGATTTGAATATGAAGAACAGTGGATGACGGGAGAACAGGTGGATCATTTCTTAAACAGAATGACAACTTATACCCAGATTAACTACGATTCAGGAAATCTTCAAGGTAAAATTGTTACTCCTTTTAATTCCGATATACAAGAAAGTACGGATGTATACAGCGTATCGGCGAATGGACTGGAGAATGGAGAAACTTTTTATCGAGATGATACGAGCTGTAAAATTTTAGCTAACCGTTACCAGACAATAGATGGTAAGAACATAGAAGATTATACAGGCACATGGGATGATTATTATAAGCTGTGTGAGTATGTGGAGAATACGGCAGCGGCATTGAATGATAATTATCAGGATTACTCAACATATAATGATTTTTATAAACTGAAAAATTCTAATCTAAGATATTATATAATAAAAACGATTGGTAACAGACAGGAAGTCTATACCAATCTGGAAGCTTTCGGGCTATCAGAGAATGAAGTTGCACAGGAGTTTAATAGGTATGGAAAATTTCTTTATTTTAGTCCCGCCGACATGCAGTATACTACGAACACATTAGTAAATGAAGAAACGGTGCGACACATTTTTAATTCTTATGAATATGCTTATCCGGAGACAATTAAGGTATGGATTGGTGTGGATACTTCTTACCCGGCAAACGATGTGTATATTCAGGGATTAAACGGATATACGAGTTATGTTCCTTATTATTGGCAGTTGATTGGCTTTGCTGCAACAGCTCTTTCCGCTTATTTAATTTTGCTCGTCTGCCTGACATTTGTAGAAGGACGTTCATTAGACGAGGAGGGCAATCCCGTTATTCGTCTGCAGAAAATAGATTTCATTCCTACGGAAATCTCAGTGTTGGGCACGATTGCTTTAATAGGAGGAATCATAATAGCTCTCACATATATTTATGATTCCATGTCCTTTGAGTATTATTACACGACATGGTTTAAAGTGGCGGCAGGCGTTGTCGTCTTGGTATGTGAACTACTGTTTACGGAATTCTATTACAGTATGGTGCGCAGGTTGAAGGCTGATAATCTCTGGCCGGAAAGTCTCACATATAAAGGCATTGGAAAAGGGAAGAAGATAGTCTGGAATTTGTACGATAACGGCACGGTCATAGTGAAGACGTGGGTTCCGTATCTCTTGTTTTTAGCAGTAAATTATGTACTTTTTCTGTTCGAAATAAAGGGGATAATTATTGCATTTTGTATCGATATGGCTTTTGGAGTCCTTATCTATCTCAACACGAAGAACAGGCAGAGAATCGTAGATGCCATAGAGAAGATAAAGGATGGCGAGCTGAAAGTTAAGGTGGATGAAACAGGTCTACACGGAGATAATTTAGTATTGGCACAGGCCGTAAACAGCATTGGAGAAGGAATACGGACGGCTGTCGAAACGAGCATGAAGGATGAGCGGTTGAAAGCAGATTTGATTACAAATGTATCCCATGATATTAAAACACCGCTTACCTCTATTATCAATTATGTGGATTTGATTAAGCGGGAAAATATTGAGAATGAAAAAGTAAAGGGATATGTGGAAGTTCTCGATGCAAAATCACAGAGACTAAAACAGCTTACCGATGATTTGGTAGAAGCCTCCAAAATTTCGTCCGGGAATATTTCCCTGGAGTGGGAGAGAATTAATCTTGTAGAGCTTGTAAATCAGACGATAGGAGAATTTTCTGAGAAGTTTGAACAGAAGAGACTCACCCCGATTTTGAATACTCCGGGAAATATGATGTATATTGAAGCGGATAGCAGAAGGATATGGAGAGTGGTAGAAAATCTTCTTAATAATATCTTCAAATATGCGCTGGAGGGAACGAGAATCTACATGGACATAGCGGAAAGAACCGGAGAATACGGAGAAAAATATGTAGAACTTGCGGTTAAAAACATCTCCGCACAGCCTCTTAACATAGACGCTGACGAATTGACCGAGCGCTTTATTAGAGGAGACGTGGCGAGAAGCACGGAAGGAAGCGGCTTGGGACTGTCCATAGCCAAGAATCTGACAGAAGCGCAAAAAGGGATATTTGAGATTCAACTGGATGGCGATTTATTTAAGGTGATTTTGACATTTCCGTTATTATAAATATTAGTAAAATACTCCTTTTTCAATAAAAGAGAGCCTTACTCTATAAATGAATTATCATTTATAAAGTCGAGGCTCCTTTTTCTGCCATTGCTTTATTGGCGGCTATTACAGCAACATATGCTCGCGATTATTATATTTGGATAAAACTTCGTGAATCTTTTCCGTAGGGGTATGAACGTTTGACATAGAGGAATCGTGATTCATAAAGTCGATGATAGAAGCTAAGAAATTACTCATATCCGCTTCCACATAGTAAGGCCGGTCAAGTAATTCCGGCGGCTGATAAGTAAGATTGGTAGTAACTACCTTATCGAAGTAGCATTTTTCATATGCTTCATCAAAGGCTTTCAGCCCATCGGTAAATAAACCGAATGTACAACAGATAAATACCCTTTTCGCATTCATCGACTTTAACTGTTTTGCGGTATCAATCATGCTTCCGCCTGAAGAAATCATATCATCGATGATAATAACATCCTTTCCATCTATATTATCCCCCAAGAACTCATGAGCAACAATCGGATTTTTACCGTTTATGATAGTTGAATAATCACGGCGTTTGTAGAACATACCGGTATCTACACCAAGAACGTTAGCAAAATATACGGCACGGTCGAGTGCTCCTTCATCGGGGCTGATGACGATCGTATGGTCCTTATCTATAATAAGATCTTCCTCCGTGCGAAGAAGAGCTTTGACAAACTGATAAGGCGGCGTAAAATTGTCGAATCCGGAAAGAGGAGCGGCATTTTGTACGCGCGGATCGTGAGCATCGAAAGTAATAAAGTTAGATACGCCCATATTAGTCAATTCCTTAATCGCATAGGCACAGTCCAAAGATTCCCGACCGTTTCTCTTATGCTGTCTGCCTTCATAAAGAAAAGGCATAATAACATTAATCCGATGGGCTTTTCCATTAGCGGCGGAGATGAGTCTTTTCAAATCCTGATAATGGTCGTCGGGGGATTTATGGTTAACATACCCGTTTATCTTATAAGTTATACTATGATTGCATACGTCGGTAATAAGAAACAAATCCTTGCCGCGGATCGATTCGTTCAGAACAGCCTTCCCTTCTCCGGTACCGAAGCGCGGACAAACAGCGTCTGTCAGATAATTGTCCTCGGTATATCCCTGAATGGCAGGATCGCTTTTTGCAAGATTATTTACGCTTTTGCGAAACTCCACAAGATAACGATTGACGCTGTCGGCAAGCTTTGCCGCAGATTCAGTAGCCATAATCTTTAAGGGAGCAACCGGAATGGCCGCTTCAAGTTCACGTAAATTGGGCATGACAACCTCCAAATGTATTTTAATAAAATGATCCTATCCTATTTTATAGCATTACGGTAGTGACACGTCAAGGAAATTCTAGTAGAATAAATAGATAAAAGGAGCAAAAAGATGAAAACTAATAAGCATATAGTAAAAAAAGTTCTTGCAGGAAGCATTGCGCAGGAGATGGAGATAGAGCCCGGAGATGAGCTCCTAGAGATAAACGGAGAGCGTATTACGGATATTTTTGATTACCAGTATTTGACACAGGATGAATATATAGAAGTCTTAGTGAGAAAGAAAGACGGCGAGGACTGGTTATTGGAAATTGATAAAGACTACGAAGAAGACTTGGGAATCGAATTTGAAAATGGTCTGATGGATGATTATCGTTCCTGTTGCAATAAATGCATTTTCTGTTTTATAGATCAGATGCCGAAGGGAATGAGAGAAACCTTATATTTTAAAGATGATGATTCCAGGTTATCTTTTTTACAGGGAAATTATGTGACATTAACCAATATGTCGGAGCACGATATCGAGAGAATTATTAAATATCATTTGTCTCCGATTAATATATCTTTTCAGACGACCAATCCGGAACTTCGTTGTAAAATGTTAAATAACCGCTTCGCGGGCGAAGCCTTGAAAAAAGTGGATATGCTTTACGAGGCAGGAATTACGATGAACGGACAGATCGTTCTGTGCAAGGGGGTAAATGACGGAGCAGAATTGGAGAGAAGCATTTCTGACTTGTCAAGGTACCTGCCCTATTTGGAAAGCGTATCAGTAGTGCCTGTTGGACTTTCTAAATATAGAGACGGATTATATCATTTAGAGCCATTTACAAAAGAAGATGCCAGAGAAGTTATTGAACTTATCCTCAAATGGCAGGAAAAGTTATATCCGGAGTACGGCTTGCATTTTATTCATGCCAGCGATGAATGGTATATTTTAGCAGAAGAGGATTTGCCGGAAGAGGCATGTTACGACGGATATTTACAGTTAGAAAACGGCGTGGGAATGCTGCGGCTTCTGCTGACGGAATTTTATGAGGCTTTGACGGAAATGAAGAATGCAAAGCAAATATATGATTATGATAAGAAAGAAAGCATTGCGCTTGCTACGGGCTTATTGGCATATCCGTATATTTCAGAAATGGCAAAGGCTGTGGAAGAAGTCTTTCCTTTTCTGGAAGCTAAAGTATATCCGATTATCAATGAGTTCTTTGGCGAGAGGATTACCGTCTCGGGACTTCTTACAGGGCAGGATATTAAAAAGCAGCTTATGGGGAAGGAACTGGGCGATAGACTGCTCTTGCCTCAGAATGTACTGCGAAGCGGAGAGCAGGTTTTTTTGGATGATATGACGGTAACGGACTTGGAAAAGGCTTTACAAGTAAAGGTAGATATTGTAAAATCAAGCGGACGTGATTTTATAGATGCGATGCTAAGTATAGGTTGTGGTAAGTCCGGCGGGGTGTCGGACTTTGGAAGGAGCAAGGTTAAATAATAATGGGAAAGAGAAAGAAGCCGATTGTGGCGGTAGTCGGAAGGCCTAATGTAGGGAAATCCACACTGTTTAACGCATTGGCAGGAGAAATGATTTCAATTGTAAAAGATACGCCGGGAATTACCCGCGACAGGATATATGCTGATATTTCGTGGTTGGATATGTCGTTTACGCTAATCGATACAGGAGGAATTGAACCGGACAGCAAAGATATTATTTTGTCTCAGATGAGGGAACAGGCAGAAATTGCCATCGATACCGCAGATGTAATTATCTTTATGGTAGATGTAAAGCAAGGACTTGTGGATGCGGACGCAAAGGTTGCGGATATGCTGAGAAAGTCCCGCAAGCCGATTATACTCGTAGTAAACAAAGTGGACAATATAAATAAATACATGGCGGACGTATATGAATTCTATAATCTGGGAATCGGCGATCCTCATCCGATTTCTGCGGCTAACCGTACCGGAATCGGGGATATGCTGGATGTAGTGACGTCCTATTTCGACAAAACTGTTTCTGAGGATGAAGAGGATGAACGCATCAAGGTAGCTATCGTAGGAAAACCTAATGTAGGAAAGTCCTCCATTATTAACAGACTGGTAGGAGAAAACAGGGTAATCGTATCGGATATCGCAGGGACTACAAGAGATGCCATAGATACAGATATAAAATATAACGATAAAGAATACGTTTTTATCGATACGGCAGGACTTCGCAGAAAGAATAAAATAAAGGAAGAACTGGAACGGTATATGATAGTCCGTACAGTCAGCGCTGTGGAGCGGGCCGATATCGCGGTGCTCGTTATCGATGCCGTGGAGGGCATAACGGAGCAGGATGCTAAGATCGCGGGTATTGCCCATGAAAGAGGAAAAGCGATTATCGTCGCAGTGAATAAGTGGGATGCTATAGAAAAAGACAATAAGACAGTTAATAAATTTACAAATAAGGTAAGAGAGGTTTTATCCTTTATGCCTTATGCGGAAATTATTTTTATATCTGCTGTAACGGGACAGAGACTTCTGAAATTATATGAAATGATTGATATTGTTAGTGAGAATCATTCGATGCGCGTGGCGACCGGGGTGCTGAACGAGATAATGGCGGAAGCTGTAGCATTGCAGCAGCCTCCGACGGATAAAGGAAAGCGTCTGCGTCTGTATTATATAACGCAGGTGACAGTAAAGCCTCCTACCTTTGTAATTTTTGTAAATGATAAAGAACTGATGCATTTTTCATATACACGTTATATTGAGAACAAAATAAGGGAGGCTTTTGGATTCAAGGGCACGCCGTTAAAATTTATTATCAGAGAAAGAAAGGAAAATAAGTAAAGTGGAACGTATAATATGCTTAGCAATCGGATATTTGTTCGGACTGTTTCAGACAGCCTATATTTACGGTAAAATGCATGGAATCGATATAAGACAGCATGGCAGCGGAAATGCGGGAACGACCAATGCATTGAGAGTGCTGGGCACAAAGGCAGGATTAATCGTCTTTGCGGGAGATGTGCTGAAATGCATTTTTGCGGTGGTAATCTGTACGCTGTTATTTGGGAAATCTCAGTCTGATATAGTATATTTGCTTAAGATATATACTGCCGCGGGAGCGATACTTGGACATAACTTTCCTTTTTATTTAAATTTTAAAGGAGGAAAAGGAATTGCGGCAACGGCAGGATTGATTTTATCCTTCCACCCATCTTTTATACCGGTAGGTGTACTAATGTTTTTTGGCGCTTTCCTGATTACTCATTATGTTTCGCTCGGCTCATTGCTCGTGTATGCTGCATTTATTATTCAGATTATAGTATCTGGGCAATTGGGGTTGTTCCGAGGGATGACGCAGTCCGAACTGCTTGAAATGTATTCGATTGCCTTGTTTTTGACCGTAATGGCTTACTGTAAGCACTGGGGAAATATAAAGCGCCTTGTAAAAGGGGAGGAAAGAAAAACATACCTTTTTAAAAAAGCGCAATCATAATAGCTACATGTTAATAATTGTTACCAATAATATTTCGGAGGAAAAATAATGGCAGATATAAGTATAATCGGTGCCGGAAGCTGGGGAACGGCATTAGCGGTGCTGTTACACAAAAATGGACACAAAGTTACCATGTGGTCTATCGTGGAACAAGAAATCGAGATGTTAAAAAAGGAACATGAGCATAAAGACAAGCTTCCGGGAGTGATATTGCCGGAAGATATGATTTTTACTACGGATTTGGAATATGCGGTAAAAGAAAAGGATGTTCTCGTTCTCGCAGTGCCTTCGCCTTATACAAGGAGTACTTCCCATATGATGAAGAAGTATGTGGAAGAAGGCCAGATTATTGTCGATGTGGCAAAGGGAATCGAGGAAAGCACGCTTATGACCTTGTCTCAGATTATAGAAGAAGAGATTCCGCAGGCGACAGTCGCCGTGTTGTCCGGTCCTTCACATGCAGAGGAGGTAGGGAAGGGAATTCCTACGACCATCGTAGTAGGGGCGCATAAAAAAGAAACAGCGGAGTATTTGCAGAATTTGTTTATGAATGAGGTGTTCCGCGTTTATATAAGCCCTGACGTGCTCGGCATTGAACTCGGCGCCGCCCTGAAAAACGTTGTTGCCCTTGCCGCCGGTATTGCAGATGGTCTCGGTTACGGAGATAATACGAAAGCCGCTCTTATTACGAGAGGCATTACGGAAATCTCCAGATTAGGTATGGCGATGGGAGGACGCTTTGAAACCTTCAGCGGCTTAACGGGAATCGGCGATCTTATCGTTACCTGTGCATCCATGCATTCCAGAAACCGCAGGGCAGGTATCCTCATCGGTAAGGGATATACGATGGAGGAAGCGATGAAGGAAGTGAAAATGGTAGTTGAAGGCGTCTATTCCGCCAAGGCGGCTATGGCACTTGCAAAAAAATATAATGTCCAGCTGCCCATTATAGAGCAGGTAAATCAGGTTCTGTTTGAAGGCAAGCCGGCGGATATAGCAGTAAAAGAGCTGATGATTAGGGATAAGAAATTGGAAAGTGCTTTTTCGGAAGGATGGGAATAGAAAATGAACGAACAGAATAAAGGCTTTTCCGGTACGTCGGAATATGTAGCTTCCGAGCAATTGATGGCGAGTGTAAATGTTGCGGTAGCATTGCAGAAGCCGCTGCTCATCAAGGGAGAGCCGGGAACAGGGAAAACTATGCTGGCAGAGGCGGTAGCAAAGTCTCTTGGAAAAAAATTAATTATTTGGAATATAAAGTCTACGACAAAGGCACAAGAGGGTTTATATGTGTACGATACGATTCAGCGGCTTTATGACGGACAGTTCGGAGAAAAGGGAGTAGATGATATCGCCCGCTATATCAAACTCGGCAAGCTTGGAGAAGCTTTTGAAAGCGATGAACAGGCAGTTCTCTTAATCGATGAAATTGACAAGGCGGATTTGGAATTTCCTAATGATTTGCTTTGGGAACTGGATCAGATGGAATTCTATATTCACGAGACGAAGAGAACCGTCAAGGCGAAACAAAGGCCGATAGTGATTATCACTTCCAATGCGGAGAAAGAGCTTCCGGATGCTTTTTTAAGAAGGTGTATTTTCCATTATATAGACTTTCCGGACGAGGAATTGATGGAGGAAATTGTGAGGACTCATTTCCCGAATATAGAAGAGAACTTGCTGCAAAATGCGATGGATGTATTTTACTGGATTCGCTCCATAAAGGATGTTCGCAAAAAACCGAGCACTTCAGAGCTGATCGATTGGATAAATGCGCTCCGAATAGGTGGCATTCCGTTAGACGACTTGAGAAGCAGTCTGCCGTTTATCGGAGTTATGGTAAAAAAAGACGAGGACCTGCAAACAGTAAGGGAAAGAGCAATCTAGTCTAAGAAAGAGCCTTATGGGAGATTAATATGTTTGGCATATTTTTTAATACATTAAAAGCCAAAGGGTTAGAAGTTACCTTAAGTGAATGGCTGACATTACAGGAGGCACTGGATAAGGGTTTATGCAACAGCAGTCTTACGCAGTTCTATTATATCGCCAGAATGATTCTTGTAAAAAGTGAAACAGAATATGATAAATTCGATCTGGCCTTTGAAGAGTGCTTTAAAGGAATTATGTCGGATAATGAAATAACAGCCAATATGTTAAGGTGGCTGGATAAACCGGAGATGAGTGAGCTTTTTCATGAAGAAGAGAGACATTGGATGAATCAGGGAGAAGACTTGCAGTTCGATAAGGACGATGTGGAAGAGAAATTTAAACAGCGCTTGAAGGATCAGGACAGCGAACACAACGGGGGAAGTTACTGGATTGGTACGATGGGCAAGACTTCCTTCGGAAATACGGGAGGAAATGTAGGGGGAATCCGCGTAGGAGGCACGACCGGATATCAATCGGCCTTTCAAGTGATTGGCGCAAGAAAATACAGAGATTTCCGCGACGATAAAATTATCGAAAACAGACAGTTTCAGATGGCGCTTAGAAAACTTCGGCAGTTTTCGACCAAATTGGACATCCCAAAGACTGAACTGGATATCGATGCAACAATCGATAAAACATGCAATAACGGCGGCTGCCTTCAGATTGTTATGGATAAGCCGAGAAAGAATGCGGTAAAGCTTTTGCTCTTGATGGATTCGGGAGGGACCATGATTCCCTATACCAACTTGCTGAGTGAATTGTTTCAATCGGTGCATAAATCAAATCATTATAAAGATGTAAAGACATATTATTTTCACAACTGCATCTACAGTAAGTTATATAAGACGCCGGAATGCGAAAATGGTGACTGGATAGATACGGAGTGGATGTTTCGGAATCTGGATAGCGACTATAAAGTAATTATTGTAGGAGATGCCGCGATGGCACCGGAGGAATTGTACTCTACGACAGGGAATTACAGAGGGCCTAACGGAGGGCTTTCCGGGATGGACTGGCTGCTGCTTATGAAAAAGAATTATAAAAAGATAGTCTGGATGAATCCGAAGATGGCACGCGGAGATGCTCCGTGGAGGGAAGCGGAAACCGCAATAAAAAAGATTTTTCCTATGTATAAATTGACTGTAGAGGGCCTCAATCAGGCAATGATGCGCCTAATGGTAAATAAATGACGAGAAATGAAAAAAGCCTGCTTTGAGGAGGATTAAAATGTTAGACGTAATAAAATGGCTAAATACCAACATTGTATGGGGGATTCCTATGCTCATATTAATGTTGGGAACAGGAATTTTTCTGGCCGTTCGTACAAAAGGAGTGATTTTTATGCGCTTTGGAACGGTCATGGCAAATACTTTAAAAACTATCTTCAAGAAAAAAGAAACAGAAGAACACGGAACTATTACACCGTTTCAAGCCGTATGTACCGCACTTGCGGCAACGGTAGGAACCGGAAATATCGTAGGTATTGCTATTGCTATCAGCGTGGGTGGTCCCGGAGCTATTTTTTGGATGTGGATTTGCGCCGTTTTGGGTATGGTTACGAAATTCTGTGAGACTACCTTAGCGGTGGCTTACCGTGAGAAAAACGAAAAAGGGCATTATGTTGGAGGCCCTATGTATTATATAAGTAAAGCGCTGGGGTGGAAGAAAACCGCGGTTGTTTTTTGCTTATTTGCCGTTTTGGCATCCTTTGGCGTCGGAAATATGGTACAGGCCAATGCGGTGTCCGGCAGTCTGGATAATATGTTCCACATTCCTACGTATGTTACCGGTATAGTACTGGCTATGCTGGTGGGAATGGTTATTATCGGCGGAATCAGGAGAATCTCGTCGGTTGCGGAATTTTTGGTGCCGTTTATGGCAGGAATGTATATTATAGCCGCAGCTATTGTTCTAATTGTAAATGCAACTAAAATACCGGCCGCTTTGGCAATGATTGTGACGGATGCGTTTACTGGAACATCAGTGATAGGAGGCTTTGCAGGAACTACCATGCTGTATGCCGCACGTATCGGTGTTGCCAGGGGCGTTTTTACAAACGAAGCGGGTCTGGGAAGTGCACCTATCGCACATGCCAGTGCCGATACAGATCATCCGGCTCGTCAAGGATGCTGGGGTGCTTTTGAAGTGTTTTTCGATACTATTGTGATGTGTACGGTAACAGCGCTAGTCGTTATTACAAGCGGTTTGTGGCATGAAGAAGGCCTGAACGGAAATGCAATTTCTCTTGCGGCTTTTCAAAATGCTATTCCGGGAGGAGGACACATCGTGTCCATCGGTATTGCGCTGTTCGCTTTTGCTACTATTATTGCATGGTATTATTATGCTGAAAAAGCGCTGGAATATATCGCAGGCTTCAAGGCTGTTCGTTTTTATAGAATTTTTTTTGTGATTTTTGTTTTTGTCGGCTGCGTGGTAGAGATAGATATCGTATGGGAGCTGGCTGATTTGTTCAATGGATTAATGGCGATTCCCAACTTGATTGCCTTAATTGCATTGAGTACGCCCATCGTTAAGCTGACACAAGACTTTTTTAATGATCCAAAAACCATTCGACCTAGAAATACATCCTTTGATTCATTACTTTATTCTAAGGATAAAAAATAATGGTCAGTAGGAAATTAAAAGTTGACAATTAAACGCTTTTAAGATACAATGCAGGTAATTTAAGAAATAAAGGCTGTGAACAGAACAAGTAGTAAGCGAGGATAACTTACAGAAAGTAACCGGTTGATGAGAGGTGCAAGGGAAATTGCTTATGAATACATCTGGGAGCTGCATGGCAGAAGGAAATATAAAAGAGTTTCTTGTAGGCCACGACGTGTTTCCCCGCGTTATGGAGGAGGAGTATCGTTAATATATTTAACCGTACTTACGAAGGCGGACAACGCGAGTTGTTCGTAAAATTAGGTGGTACCACGAGTTTAATCTCGTCCTATAGTAATAGGACGAGATTTTTTGCGTACATAAGCAGAGTCAGATGTATAATTTATCGCGCCATGCTTGCATGAGCGTGATAAATTATACATCTGACGAGCAACGCGAGCTCGGAAGCGAAGCTTTCGAGCCTGCTTATAAGCATATCAAGACGAAAGGAGAAATTACAATGACTATTTTTGATGAACTTAAAGCGAGAGGACTTCTTGCACAGCTCACGGATGAAGAAGAAATTAAGGAATTAATCAACAACGGAAAAGCAACTTTTTATATCGGTTTCGATCCTACTGCCGACAGTCTTCATGTAGGACACTTTATGGCTCTTTGTTTAATGAAGAGATTGCAGATGGCAGGCAATAAGCCGATTGCACTCATCGGAGGAGGAACCGGAATGATAGGAGATCCTTCCGGAAGAAGTGATATGCGCACGATGATGACGCCGGAAATTATTCAGCATAACTGCGATTGCTTCAAGGAACAGATGAGCAAGTTTATCGATTTTTCCGAAGGTAAAGCTCTTATGGTGAATAACGCCGATTGGCTTATGAAACTCAACTATATCGAGTTGTTACGCGAAGTGGGAGCTCATTTCAGCGTAAATCGCATGCTTACCGCAGAGTGTTACAAGCAACGTATGGAGAAAGGGCTTAGTTTTCTCGAATTTAATTACATGATCATGCAGAGCTATGACTTCTACGTATTATACAATAAATACGGCTGTAACATGCAGTTTGGCGGAGATGATCAGTGGAGCAATATGCTGGGGGGAACCGAACTTATCAGGCGTAAACTCGGCAAGGACGCATATGCAATGACAATTACCCTGCTTCTTAATTCAGAGGGTAAGAAAATGGGTAAGACGCAGAAAGGAGCTGTATGGCTCGATCCGAATAAAACGACGCCGTATGAATTCTTCCAGTACTGGAGAAATGTTGCCGATGCGGATGTTCTGAAATGTATCCGTATGCTTACGTTCCTTCCGCTGGAGCAAATCGATGAGATGGATAAGTGGGAAGGCAGCGACCTGAATAAGGCAAAGGAAATCCTTGCCTTTGAACTGACGCAGATGGTGCATGGAGAGGAAGAAGCGAATAAAGCGATGGAGAGCTCAAAAGCCTTGTTTTCAAGCGGAAATGCTGCAGATATGCCTACGGCCGAACTGAAAGACGTGGATTTTATAGATAACAAGATAGACATCCTGTCCATGTTGGTAGCATCCGGCCTGGTAGCATCTCGGTCCGAAGGACGCCGTGCGGTAGAGCAGGGAGGAGTGACGCTGAACGGAGAGAAGGTTACGGATATAAAAGCCTCTTTTGAAAGAGACCAGCTTGCGGGAGATGGAGTTATTTTAAAACGCGGCAAAAAGAACTTTAAAAAGGTTATTTATAAAAATTAATTTAGAATAATGTTTTTTCCCCTTGCATATATTGTAACAGCAAATATGGAAGGGGAACTTTTTTATGGACGCTTCACATACACATAATTTATACAAAGATATACAGTTCCGAACCGGAGGAGAAATTTATATAGGGGTAGTAGGTCCGGTCAGAACCGGCAAATCTACTTTTATTAAACGTTTTATGGATATTATGGTTTTGCCCTATATGACAGACGAACACGAAAAAACGAGAGCACAGGATGAGCTTCCGCAGAGCTCCGGAGGAAAGACGATTACGACGACGGAGCCGAAATTCATTCCAAAGGAAGCCGCAAAAATTACATTGGGAGAAGATATTAACGTAAATGTCCGTTTAATTGACTGCGTTGGCTATATGGTGGACGGTGCCAGCGGTCATATGGAAGAAGATATAGAACGAATGGTAAAGACGCCTTGGTCGGCAGAGGAGATTCCTTTTACACAGGCGGCGGAAATCGGCACGAGAAAAGTAATTAACGACCATTCTACCATTGGTATTGTCGTAACTTGTGACGGAAGCTTCGGAGAGATTCCGAGGGAAAATTACATTATGGCGGAAGAGAGGACTATTCAGGAACTCAAGAGAATACATAAACCTTTTATTGTTCTTGTGAATACGGAAAGACCATATTCGGAAGGTGCCATTAGGCTTGCAGAAGAAGTCAGCAGGAAATACGAGGTCAGCGCATTGCCTGTAAATTGCGAGCAGCTTAAAAAAGAAGATATCAATTCTATCATGGAAAAAATCCTATATGAATTCCCCTTAACTATGATAGAGTTTTATATGCCCAAATGGGTGGAGATGCTTCCCAACACACATAGAATGAAGGCAGATATCATATTACAAATCAGACAGCTTATAGATCAAATAGGCTGTGTAAAGGATGTGGTAGACGGTGGCATCCATATGGAAAGCGATTATCTGCGTAAATGTAAGGTAGAAGGAATAGATATGGCAACCGGCTGTGTTACTGTGGCCTTGGATGTAGATGATTCTTATTATTATGAAATGCTCAGCGATTTAATCGGCGAAAATATTACGAGTGAATATCAGCTTTTATCCGTATTGCAAGAAATGGCTAAGATGAAGACAGAATATGTGAAAGTCCTCCATGCTGTCGATGCGGTTCGCTGTAAAGGATATGGAGTAGTTACTCCTGAAAGAAGTGAAATTACATTGGATAAACCGGAACTCATCCGGCATGGAAATAAATTCGGTGTGAAGATCAAGGCCGAGAGTCCCAGCATTCATATGATACGTGCGAATATCGAGACGGAGATTTCACCTATTGTAGGGACAGAAGAGCAGGCGCAGGACTTAATTCGCTATATTTCCGATGCGGGAACGAGCGAGGAGGGGATGTGGGAAACCAATATTTTTGGAAAAACGGTGGAACAGCTTGTAAATGACGGAATTACGGGAAAGATTTCGATGATCGGTGAAGAAAGTCAGGTAAAACTGCAGGAAACCATGCAGAAGATAGTAAACGACAGTAACGGAGGAATGGTTTGTATTATCATATAAAATAAATAATTTAGCGGGTAACTGTTTTGCCGGGCGGCAGAGCAGTTACTTTTTTTAAGTGTTATGTGTACAAATATAAGAACTCGTGTTATATTAATTTCATTGATACTTTACAAATTAAAGATGTAATTTTACTTCTGTAAAAAATAGTCCTTTATAGAAAATGGGGGTATGTAAGATGAATGCGAATTATGACAAATTGACAAAGTGCTTTGAGAGTTTTAAAGCAAAGGTGGATTTTAAGCCTAGAGTTGCGATTGTGCTCGGTTCCGGATTGGGTGACTTTGCCGATACGATTGCAGTGGAAGCTGAGCTATCCTATAGCGAAATAGAAGGTTTTCCTGTTTCGACGGTGCCGGGACATGCAGGAAAGTTTATTTTCGGGTATGTAGGCAATGTTCCAGTGGTATGTATGAAAGGAAGAGTGCATTTTTACGAAGGATATCCGATATCGGATGTAGTACTTCCTATTCGCCTGATGAAATTAATGGGTGCTGAAATATTATTCCTTACCAATGCTTCGGGAGGTGTAAATCATGACTTTAACGCAGGGGATTTAATGATGATTACCGATCAGATATCCTGCTTTGCTCCCAATCCTTTAATAGGTCCGAATATTGAAGAACTGGGAACCCGTTTCCCGGATATGAGCACTGTTTATGATAAGGATCTACAGAATATTTTAAGGGAAGTTGCGTCGGCTAACGGCATACCGATGAAGGAAGGTGTTTATGTCCAGCTTACAGGACCTTCTTTTGAGTCTCCGGCAGAAATCCGCATGATTCGCGCATTAGGCGGTGATGCTGTCGGAATGAGCACGGTGGTAGAGGCGATTATCGCTAACCATATGGGAATGAAGATATGCGGCATCTCCTGTGTGTGCAATTTAGCCGCCGGCATGACGGAGAATCCGTTAACCCACGAAGAGGTGCAGGAGGCAGCGGACAAGGCTGCACCGCTCTTTGCCAAATTGGTAGCGGAAGCGGTAAAAAGATTTTAGAAGCAAGTTAGTAAGGAGAAGATAAGTGATAGATAAAGAGATAATTGAGAAGATCATACGCGAAGCGATCAAAGCGAGGGATTATGCTTATGTTCCCTATTCACATTTTATGGTAGGAGCAGCTCTTCTTACGAAAGACGGGCGAATTTATACGGGCTGCAATATAGAAAATGCCGCGTACGGGCCGACAAACTGTGCGGAACGTACCGCCTTTTTTAAGGCTGTAAGCGAAGGAGAAAGATCCTTTAGGGCTATTGCTGTCGTAGGGGGGCCGGAAGGACAGACGATTAGCGGATATGCTGCGCCATGCGGCGTTTGCAGGCAGGTAATGGCGGAATTTTGCAGGCCGGAAAGCTTTGATATCATTGTTGCCAAATCTGCAGACGACTATTATGTAAAGACATTGAGAGAGCTGCTGCCGGAGAACTTTGGACCGGGGAATCTGATATAAAGTGCTATATGAGAATATGCATATAAATGTATGCAAATAAATGGAGGTCAATCGCTATGAATATCCGTTTTTATAATGCGAGGATATTGACGATGGAAGATAATAAACCTATCTTCGAGGGCGAAGTATGGGTTAGCAATGAGAAAATTATTTATGTAGGCGACGGAAAAGATATGGATGAGTTTTACCGTCAGAGAAACCTTACCTGTATGATATGGGATGAAGAGATAAACTGCGACAAGAATGTACTGATGCCCGGGTTTAAAAATGCGCATACACATTCGGGGATGACTCTTCTTCGTTCCTTCGCGGATGATCTTCCGCTTCATGAGTGGCTGAATAAACAGGTGTTTCCCGTGGAAGCAAAGATGACGGAAGAGGATATTTATCATTTGACCAAGCTGGCGGTACTGGAGTATCTGACAAGCGGTATAACAGCAATTTTCGATATGTACCTGACGCCGGAGTCTGTCGCGAAGGCATGTATGGATACGGGGATGCGATGTGTACTGACAGGGGCGGTCAATGATTTCAGCCAATCGGTAGAAGCGATGGAGAAATGGTATGGGGAACTTAACGGAATAGATCCGCTGATTAGCTTTCTTCCTGGTTTTCATGCGGAATATACCTGCTCAAAGAAATTGATGGAAGATATTGCTTCTCTGGCGCAGCGTTTGAAAGCTCCGGTTTATGTACACCTGGCAGAGACCAAAGCAGAGGTGGAAGGCTGTATGGAACGCTATGGCACGACGCCCGGAATGTTTCTGGACTCGCTCGGAATGTTCGAACACGGAGGAGGAGCTTATCACTGCGTATACCTGACAGAAAAAGAAGTTGCACTTTTTAAGAAAAAACAAATAAGCGTTATTACGAATCCCGGATCGAACATGAAGCTTGCCAGCGGAATTGCACCGATCAGCGACTTCCTGAAAGCGGGACTAAACATTGCTATCGGTACCGACGGACCGGCAAGCAATAATTGTCTGGATATGTTCCGTGAGATGTTTCTGGTTACGGGTCTTGCCAAGCTCAGGGAAAAGGATGCTTCGGCAGTAGATGCTATGGATGTCCTTAAAATGGCAACAGTAAACGGCGCAAAGGCGATGTGCTTGGAAAATGCGGATGTACTTGCGCAGGACAAACTTGCTGATATCATTATGATTGATTTATTCAAACCCAATATGCAGCCGATTAATAATATAGCAAAAAATATTGTATACAGCGGAAGCAAACAGAATATAAAAATGACAATGATTCATGGACATATTCTTTACCGTGACGGAGAATTCTGCCTTAAAGATGAACCTCGTGATATTTATGAAAAAGCGAATGCGATTATAAATCGCTTAAGATAGAGGTTTGTATATCTAATATGAAATAATCAAATAAAAAAGAGTGAATTATGAAAGTGACTTATATTTATCACAGCGGATTTGCCGTTGAGCTGGAGCAGTGCGTATTGCTGTTCGATTATTATATGGGAGGACTGCCGCAATGGGAGCCGGAGAAGCCCATATATGTTTTTGTATCCCATAAACACAAGGATCATTTCAGTCTTAAGGTTTTTGACTTAGTCAGTCGATATAAAAGCGTGTATTTTTTTCTGGGCAGCGATGTGAAATTGAGTGAGAGATACTTGGAAAAGAATCACATAGAGCCCAACGTAAGAGAGAAAATAATTAATGTAGGAAAAAACAAGAGAATATTTTTTGAAGATTTGGAAATACAGACGCTTCGCTCAACGGATGCGGGAGTTGCATTTATTGTATGCGCACAAGGGAAGTGCATTTATCATGCAGGCGACTTGAATTGGTGGCATTGGGAGGGAGAACCCTATCCCTTTAATGAGCATATGGAGAAGAACTATAAGAAAGAAATAGACAGCATAAAGGGACGTCATTTCGATATAGCCTTTGTGCCGCTCGATCCGAGACTTGGAGCAGCCTATGGTCTCGGAATGGACTATTTTCTTGAAAACACGGAAGCAGACGTGGTTTTCCCAATGCATATGTGGGAAGAATACAGTTATATAGGTAAATATAAAAAGACGCAAATCGGCGGCAGATATAGTAAAAATACTGTGGATATATGTGCACCGGGACAGGAAATCGATTTATGGAATATATAGTTTTTGCTTTGACGATATTTGCATTTATCGTGTTGATTATGTTCAAAGGTTTTTTAGATGAAAAGAAAAAAAAAGCGGATTTTGTCGTATGGCTCCGAAATAATTACGGGGCTTTGCCTAAACGTGCGGAGGATAAGCCGGAAGAGTTTGAGCGGATATCCCATTATTTCAAAAAGCATGAGGCAGATGGCTTTTATATTGATGATATTACCTGGAATGACTTAAATATGGACAGCATCTTTAAGCAGATGAATTATGCTTATTCTGCAGCCGGAGAGGAATATCTGTATTATCTTCTCCGTACCCCCATTCAGGATACAGACAAAATCGAAAGGCTGGAGAAGCACATAAGCTTTTTTATGGAGAATGAGGAAGCCAGAATAAAATATCAGTTATTTTTTGCCGAGCTGGGGAGGACGGGAAAAAATTCTATTTATGATTATTTAAACTATTTAAATCTATTGGGAAATAGAGATAATAAGAAACACTATATAGGGGATTTGGCAATTTTGGTTTCTATTATTATAATGTTCTTTTCCGTGCCGCTCGGTGTTATACTTCTTGTGTTGTCTATTTGTCGGAATATCATCAGTTACTTTAAGGTTAAGAATGAGATTGAGCCATATATTACAAGCTTCGGCTACATACTGAGATTGCTTCGAAGCGTCGAGAATATCGTAAAGCTTCCTGCGGAAGGGTTTGCGGAGGAAATGGAGGAGCTGAGAGACTGCAGAAAAAAAATGAGCAAGTTTAAATCGGGTTCCTATATTATTATGTCTCCTGCCAGAATGAGCGCAGCAAGTAATCCGTTAGAAGTCCTTCTCGATTATATTCGGATGACCTTTCATTTGGATTTGATTAAGTTCAATGATATGTTGGCGGAAGTCAGGAAAAACATCGATGTGATAGACAGGATGCTTACCCTCATCGGTTATATTGAGACAACAATTGCCATTGGAGCGTACCGTATTTCAAGAGACGTCTATTGTTTGCCGGAACTCAATCATTATGAAGGACTGCAGATTGATAATATGTATCATCCTTTAATTGAAAACCCGGTAAAAAACAGTATATCTGCAAACCAGGGGATTCTGCTTACCGGTTCCAATGCTTCCGGCAAATCTACCTTTTTAAAAACGGTTGCACTCAACGCCATTCTTGCTCAGACGATACACACTTGTTTAGCGGATCGTTATGCTGCAAGCCCATACCGAATCATGTCTTCTATGGCGCTTAGAGATGATTTGTCTGGCGGAGACAGCTATTATATTGTAGAGATCAAATCCTTAAAGCGCATTTTAAATAATGTGATTGAGGGAGGAAATAAAGTGCTTTGCTTCGTAGATGAGGTACTTAGAGGAACTAATACGGTAGAACGTATTGCGGCATCCACCCAGATTTTGAAAAGCCTTGCCAATACGAATGTTATTTGCTTTGCCGCGACTCATGATATCGAATTGACACATCTTCTTCAAAGCGATTATGATAATTATCATTTTGAAGAGGAGATAAAAGGAGATGATGTGGTGTTTAACTACCGGCTTATGATAGGGCGGGCAACCACCCGCAATGCCATTAAGCTTTTGCGTGTTATGGGATATGAAGAGCAGATTATCCATAAAGCGGAAGAACTTGCGGAAAGCTTTATGAAAAACGGAGTATGGACAGAAGCGGAATAAGAAGAAATAGAAAAAAGTGAGAAGAAAAAGGGAAGAGTATGAAAGTGACAATATATACGGACGGCTCCGCCAGAGGGAATCCGGAAGGTCCCGGCGGTTATGGAACTATTTTGCAGTATATCGATACAAAGGGTGTCCTGCATGAGCGGGAATATTCGGCAGGATATAAAAAGACTACGAATAACCGAATGGAGCTAATGGCGGTTATTGTGGGACTGGAAGCACTTAATAAGCCTTGCGAAGTAGAGGTAATATCGGATTCCAAATATGTGACTGATGCCTTTAACCAGCATTGGATTGACGGATGGCTTAAGAAAAATTGGAAAACAAGCGGAAGTAAACCGGTAAAAAACATAGATTTATGGAAGCGTCTCCTTGAGGCGAAGAAGCAACATCAAGTGAAATTTATATGGGTAAAAGGCCATGACGGACATCCTGAAAACGAACGCTGCGACACTTTGGCCACAACGGCGGCGGACGGGGATCATTTGCTTGATGATTGTGTGGAAGAGTAAAGAAGAATTAAGGAAGATAAAATGCCCAGATCATCGAACCAGAAATTAAAACTTCTATATATTATTAAAATCCTGAGCGAACATACGGATGAACAGCATTGCATGTCTACACAAGTACTTATTGATGAGCTTGCGGAATATGACATCATGGCGGAAAGAAAATCGATTTATAGTGATATAGATCAGCTTGTAAAGTTTGGATATGCAATTGTTTACCGTAAGACGAAAAAGGACGGCGGTTATTTTCTTGCTAAAAGAGAGTTTGAATTGCCGGAATTAAAGCTTCTGGTAGACGCAGTTCAGTCTTCGAGGTTCATAACTGCCAAAAAGTCTAGGGAACTGATACATAAGATAGAACATTTAGCGGGGAAATATGATGCCGGGCAGCTGCAACGCCAGGTTTATGTGGCAGGGCGGATTAAGACAGAGAATGAGAGCATCTATTATAATGTGGATTATATACATAAGGCTATTCAAATGAATTGTCAGATTGTTTTTCAATATCTTGAATGGACTTTGGATAAAGAACTGAAGCCCCGCAAGGAAGGCAATAAGTACCGCATCAGTCCATGGGCGCTGACATGGCAGGACGAAAACTATTATCTGATAGCTTATGATAAAGAAGCGGATAAAATCAAGCATTACCGAGTAGACAAGATGGGCAGTATCGAACTGCTCGAAAATGATTTCAGAGAAGGCGGAAGTAGTTTTGAACAATTTGATATAGCTGCTTATACTAATAAAACCTTCGGTATGTTCGGTGGAGAAGAAGAGATCATTACTTTGCTGTTTCCCAATCGAATGATAGGTATCGTGCTCGACAGATTCGGGAAAAACATAGATATAAGAAAAAGAGAGAATAACGCTTTTTCAGTGAGGGTTAAGGTTGCTGTCAGCGAACAGTTTTTCGGCTGGCTTACAGGATTGGGGACGGAAGTAAAGATACTCTCTCCACAGACCGTTGTACAGAGATATAAGACATATTTAAGTAATATTTTTGAACAGTATTAATATAAGGCTGAAGGAAGGGACGGGATTGAATAGAGACCTCTCTTGCAGCCGGCTAAAAGGGCGTGACATAAAATGGATATTAGCTTTGCATCGAGAATGAGAAACTTTGAGGAAGGAATTTTCCAAATATTAAATGAAAAGAAGAATGAGTTTATAGCGGAGGGAAGAGAAGTATATAACCTTTCGGTAGGAACCCCGGACTTTAAGCCGGCCCGGCATATTATGGATGCAGTGGCACGGGCTGCGAATAATCCGGATAATTATAAATATGCACTTTCTGATCTGCCCCGGTTGACCGAGTCGGTTATCGGGCGTTTTAAGAGACGTTATGGTGTACATCTAGAAGCCACGGAAATCATGTCGGTTTACGGTTCGCAGGAAGGCATTACCCATATAGGCTTGGCTTTATGTGATCCGGGGGATGTGGTACTGGTTCCCAATCCGGGCTATCCGATTTTTGCAATCGGTCCGTCTCTTGCCAATGCGAGACTCATCACCTACGATTTACATGAGAAGAATGAATATCTCCCGGATTTGGAAGGCATGGATGAGAATATTAAGAGGAAAGCGAAATTTATGATTGTCTCATATCCGATGAATCCGATATGTAAGACAGCACCCAAAAGCTTTTATGAAAGGCTTATCCCTTGGGCAAAAGAAAATAATATTATAATTATTCATGATAACGCTTATTCCGATATTATTTATGACGGAAGAGAGGGGATTTCGATTCTCTCTATTCCCGGAGCGAAAGAGGTGTGTGTGGAATTCTACTCCCTATCAAAATCTTATAATTATACGGGGGCCAGAATGGGATTTCTTGTAGGAAACAAAGAAATAGTGGCTAATTTTAAGAAGCTTCGCTCACAGATAGATTATGGAACATTTCTTCCTGTACAATACGGTGCAATCGCGGCACTGGACGGACCTGATGACATGATAAAAGAGCAATGCAGGGATTATCAGAAGCGAAGAGATGCGCTTTGTGGAGGACTGCGTTCTATTGGTTGGGATATACCCGACAGCGAAGGAACTATGTTTGCATGGGGAGCTATCCCGAATGGTTATGACGATGATACGGATTTCGTCATGGAACTCATGGAGAAATCGGGAGTGCTTTGCACCCCCGGAAGCAGCTTCGGTACGCTTGGCAGAGGACATGTAAGATTTGCTCTCACTATCCCGGTTGAAAAAATCGAGCAAGCGGTAAAAGCGATAGAACACTCAGGAATGATTAGTAGATAAATCATACAGTATTCTCACTGATTTTACAGAGACTGGAAAAAGAATGGTTATTTAATACAAAATATCCATTTTTTTTTTGTTAAATTTTCTCTTTGACAATCATTGACACTAACAATTTATTATTCTATACTATGTATACCACAAAATGTTGGATGTATTTACATATTTGTCACCATATATAGTGAGAATGGATATGTGTTCGCATTGCGTGCATTCCTTTCGAGGCATACACGTTATGCGTATTTTTAACCCGGAAAAAGGGCAAGAGGATAGGAGGGCGTATAAATTGAGCAAGGAGACAGTATCAAAAAACGAAATTAATTACGGTGAAGAATTCAAAATGGAGAGGAACATCAAGGTCATTAAAAAGGACGGAAGTCTTGAGGCGTTTAATGTACAGAAGGTTATTGATGCGGTAGGAAAGAGCGCATATCGAGCGCTGACAAAGTTTACGGAAGAAGAGAAAAGTCATATTTGTCAATATGTGATAAATAAGGTGGCGGATTTAAATCAGGATGAGATTCCGATTCCGATTATGCACAATATTGTAGAAAGCGCATTGGAAGAAGTAAAGCCTATTGTAGCGAAAAGCTACCGCGATTACCGTAATTATAAGCAGGATTTTGTCCGTATGATGGACGATGTATATAAAAAGAGCCAGTCCATTATGTATGTGGGGGATAAGGAAAATGCCAATACCGACAGCGCGTTGGTATCCACGAAGAGAAGCCTTATCTTTAATCAGTTTAATAAAGAGTTATATCAAAAGTTTTTTATGACAACGGAGGAGATCCAAGCATGTCGCGACGGTTATATTTATGTGCATGATATGTCGGCCCGCCGGGATACGATGAATTGCTGCCTCTTTGATGTGGCGAATGTTCTGACAGGCGGTTTCGAAATGGGAAATATATGGTACAATGAGCCGAAATCGTTGGACGTAGCTTTTGACGTAATCGGAGATATCGTATTAAGCGCTGCAAGCCAGCAATATGGCGGATTTACTGTTCCGGAAGTGGACAAGATATTGGAACCCTATGCAGAAAAAACATATAAAAAGAGCTTGGATAAATATCATAGGCTCGGTATTGATAGTGAAACGGCAGAATCGGAAGCATATGCCGATGTTCTGCGCGAATTCGAACAGGGATTCCAAGGCTGGGAATATAAGTTCAATACTGTTGCGAGCAGCCGCGGCGATTATCCGTTTATCACCGTTACGGCAGGAATCGGTACCGGACGTTTTGCGAAATTGGCGACTATCTGTATGCTAAACGTAAGACGGCGCGGACAGGGGAAAAAGGAATGCAAGAAACCGGTTCTTTTCCCGAAGATTGTATTTTTATATGATGAGAACCTGCACGGAAAAGGCAAGCCATTGGAAGATGTCTTTGAAGCGGGTGTGAAATGTTCCGCAAAAACTATGTATCCCGACTGGTTAAGCCTTACCGGAAAAGGTTATATTGCAAGTATGTATAAGCAGTATGGAAAAGTAATATCCCCTATGGGATGCCGTGCGTTTTTATCCCCTTGGTACGAGAGAGGAGGTATGCATCCTGCGGATGACAAGGATACACCTGTTTTTGTAGGGCGCTTTAATATTGGTGCGGTTTCACTGCATTTACCGATGATTCTTGCTAAAGCAAGACAGGAGAGTAAGGATTTTTATGAGGTGCTGGATTATTATTTGAATCTGATTCGCCAGCTCCATATACGGACATATGCATACCTTGGAGAAATGAGAGCGTCCACCAATCCTTTGGCATATTGTGAAGGCGGTTTCCTCGGTGGCAACTTAAAGCTCATGGATAAGATAAAACCTGTTCTGAAATCTGCGACGGCAAGCTTCGGCATTACCGCATTTAATGAGCTACAGGAACTGTATAACGGAAAGTCTCTCGTTGAGGATGGGCAGTTTGCCCTTGAAGTTCTCGAACATATTAATAAAAGAATTAATGAATTCAAAGAAGAAGACGGACACTTGTATGCGATTTACGGTACGCCGGCAGAAAATTTATGCGGTCTGCAGGTAAAGCAGTTCCGTGCGAAATACGGAATTATTGAAGGAGTGTCGGATAGAGAGTATGTATCAAACAGTTTTCACTGTCATGTAACCGAGGATATTACTCCTATTGAAAAACAGGATTTGGAATACCGCTTCTGGGAACTTGCGAACGGCGGTAAGATACAGTATGTGAAATATCCCATTGATTACAATATTGAAGCTATTAAGACGTTGATAAGACGAGCTATGGATATGGGATTTTATGAAGGAGTCAATTTATCTCTTGCATACTGCGACGACTGTGGGCATCAGGAGCTGGAGATGGATGTCTGTCCTATATGCGGAAGTAGTAATCTTACGAAGATTGACCGTATGAATGGTTATCTGTCGTATTCCCGCGTACATGGCGACACAAGACTGAATGATGCAAAAATGGCAGAAATTGCGGAAAGGAAGAGCATGTAATAATGAGGTATCACAATATTACCAAAGACGATATGTTAAACGGGGACGGTCTGCGGGTTGTTTTGTGGGTGTCAGGCTGCTCTCATTGCTGCAAGGAATGTCACAATCCTATTACTTGGGACCCGGATGGCGGACTTCTCTTTGACGAAGATGCAAAGCAGGAAATTTTTGAGCAATTAGATAAATCATATATTTCCGGGATAACCTTTTCGGGAGGCGATCCTCTTCATGCGGCCAATCGTTTGGATGTACGTAATCTGATGGAGGAAATCCAAGAAAAATATCCCGATAAGACTATATGGCTTTACACAGGCGATGTGTGGGAAGACATATTTCATTATCCGTTGCTTCAATATGTGGATGTACTTGTGGATGGAGAGTTCAAGGCCGATTTGAAGGATTCGAAGCTTTTATGGAGAGGAAGCAGCAATCAAAGAGTAATCGATGTTCAGAAATCGCTAAAGCAAACGGATCCTAAGAATCCGATTCTGCATTGCGGCAACTATTCATAGCGGCTTGAAAGGATAAATAAGTGAAAACAATAAAAATAAAATATTTTACGGATAAAATTGAAAAACTAAAATATATCGAAGGAAAATCCGATTGGATTGATTTGCGTGCTGCCGAGGACGTGGACTTGAAGGCAGGAGAGTTTAAATTGATACCACTCGGAGTAGCTATGGAACTTCCTAAAGGGTATGAAGCACATATAGTTCCGAGGAGCAGTACTTTTAAAAATTTCGGCATTATTCAGACAAATCATCAGGGTGTTGTCGATTGCTCTTACTGCGGAGACAATGATCAATGGTTTATGCCGGCTTATGCGCTGAGAGACACACATATTGCTGTCAATGATAGGATTTGTCAGTTCCGAATTGTGGAAAATCAGCCGATTTTGCAGTTTGAGGAGAGGGAATCCTTGGGAAATGAGGACAGAGGAGGCATCGGAAGCACCGGAAAACAATAGCTTTGAATAATTAACTCTTTCCAAGACATAATAATAATGTGAATTTATGTAAAGTACCGCACATTTTATTATGAAATGGAAGGAGTTTTTTTATGGAGACAGAATCAAAGGGAACAAGAAGCGGCGGTGAACAGATTAATCAGGGAAATATGTCGGCCTCTTTAAAGGAAAATATGTCATACTTAAACGAAGAGCTCGGAATCGGAGAGAATTTCGATATCGTATACCGCGTGATACAAGTGGGAGGAAGAAATGCCTGCATATATTTTATAGATGGTTTTTGCAAGGATGAGCTGATGCAGAAGCTGCTGCAGCTTTTTATGGCGCTGAAACCGGAAGAAATGCCGGAGGATGCTCATGAAATGTCCAAGAAAAATATACCCTATGTGGAAGTAGATTTAAAATCGGAATGGGAGCAGATTATTTATTTTATTATGTCGGGTGTATTTGCGCTTTTTATAGATGGGTATGATCAATGCCTTTTGATAGACTCAAGGACTTATCCGGCAAGAGGTGTGTCGGAACCGGATAAGGACAAGTCACTTAGAGGTTCAAAAGACGGCTTCGTGGAAACTGTCGTGTTCAATACAGCGTTGATTCGAAGGCGTATAAGGAGTACGGATCTGCGTATGGAATTATTTTCCGCCGGAGAAGCGTCTAAGACCGACATCGTTCTTTGCTATATGGCCTCCAGAGTCGATTACGATTTTTTAAATAAATTAAAAACAAAGATTCAGCATATACAGGTAGATGCGCTTACAATGAATCAAGAAAGCCTTGCGGAATGTCTTTTTGATAAAAAGTGGTTTAATCCCTTTCCGAAGTTTAAATTTACGGAACGGCCGGATACCGCCTCCGCACAGATACTGGAAGGAGATATCGTTATCTTGGTAGATAATTCGCCTTCCGCGATGATTACCCCCACTTCGATATTCGATATAGTGGAGGAAGCGGATGATTATTATTTTCCTCCGATAACGGGTTCCTACCTCCGCTTTGCACGTTTGGTTATCGCGATATTAACTTATTTTATGACACCTACATTTCTGCTGCTTATGGGGCATTCGACATGGATTCCGGAAAGCTTTCAATTTATTGCGGTAAAGGAAACTACCAATATTCCTCTCATATGGCAATTTCTTATCTTAGAGCTCGCTATTGACGGTCTGCGTTTGGCTGCAGTCAATACACCGAATATGCTAAGCACTCCGCTGAGCGTCATGGCCGCACTTGTTTTGGGGGAATTTTCCGTGAACAGCGGATGGTTTAACAG
>JAAYNW010000075.1 GCA_012520655.1 Clostridiales bacterium
AACAAATAAACCGCCGTCGTCCGATATTCCTTTCAAAATAGCCTCAGACGCCTTTACTTGTATGCCATTGTTTCTCGTACTGTTATATAATACTTCCATTGTGCTACCTCTCAGCTTATTTTATCTTTGAGTCCCTTACCAGGAGACGATGTTACCAGTTCATAAGTATAACATAGAATTAAAATCTGCGCAATGTCAGGAGAAAAATTCATGTCCTCCGTAAGAAAACAACAAAGTCAGACTGTTATCAAACCATTTCATTTTTTCGGGATCCGCATATTTTCTGGACGCGAAGTAAAGTGCCCCTTTTGTGATGTCCTCACCATAAAGAACTTTTTCCACCGCCTCTTTTGTCTCCTCGCTGACGCGTACCTTCTCATACCTTCCGTCCGCAACAGGGGAAAATTGGGCAACTCCGTTCTCCCTCTGGAATACAACCTCTTTCACGGTATCGGGAAACTTATCGCTTCCCACCCGGTTCATTACCACTCCCGCAACCAGCATTTTCCCTGTGATATCCTCTCCGCCTGCCTCCGCTTCTACAATCCTAAGCAGCACCTCATAATCTTCTTGCGAGAGTGTATATTTCGCTTTCCTTTCGATGACACTGTAGTCTACCACTCTCTGCCCCGATGAAGCGCGGGTTACAAGACGAATAAAACTGACTGCATCGAGGCTTGCCTGATCCTCCATAAAGCGAATCTGAAACGCCGGTGTGGCCGCAATCCTGTTAATCTGCAATTCCTTTACATTAAACCACGTAACGGCAAGAATTACGTTACACAGCAAAAGTATAGTTATATTCTTTTTATACATTTTCATATTTTCAAATCCTCTTTTATTATCATGAATATTCTAATCTCAAATATTCACCTCTTATATCTTTGTCACACAAATGTAACAGTTCTTTAATATTTTATACAAAGAGTGCTGAAAATATTTCTAAATTTGTATTCTTTTTTCTAAAATGTTATACTTAGGATAAATTTATGACAAATAATGAGAAAAAAATGCTTTTTGCACCAAAAAGGATGCTATGGGAAAAAATATACCCGGCGTATATGCCGCGAGAAAAAAAGACAATTCCATATATTATCGTGCTTCCATAACTTTTCGTGAAAAACATATCAGCCTTGGAAGCTATGAGCTGGCAGAAACGGCTCACCTTGCATACAAAGAGGCGCAGCTGCTTACCAAATCGAATTTTATATTTGTGGAAGATTATACCTCCGCCTCGCTTTTACCATTTGAGAAATGGGTCTGTCTGTTAAATTATCGCGATAACGGACTTTATTTTGCCACGCCTATCTATATGAAAAAAAAATATTTCTTATATTATCTTTCTCCTTCCTATATTCTGAAGTTCGATATCGACGATTTATTTTATTATTCCTCGCGTAAGATTATGCGGCGGGGCGGCCACCTTTTTGTTGCCGACTATGGCATGCAGGTTAACATCTTAAATCGCTACGGCATAAAAAATTACGCGGTTGAGGGTAAAGATTACCGCTTCATCAACGGAGACTTTACCGATTTCCGATATGAAAATATTGAAATTATTAACCGATTTCATGGTATTATCCATATACCTTCCCCTAAGGGTACTAAATACAAGGTACGTATCCATGTGAGAAGCAATTACGTGGTAGGAGTATATAATACGGAGGAAGAGGCTGCCATCGCCTACAATAAAGCGGTAGACGTATTAAAAAGAAACGGCATAGACCGCAATTATTCCCTTAACTATATAGAAGGGCTTTCTCCTGCTGCCTATGCCGACATATATTCAAAGCTGAAAATTTCTCCCAAAATATCGAAACTTACTCCAAATAATTCTTAATTTTTAGCTTTTTATTTTTCTGAATAATCTACAAAGCTTATATTCAAATCAATTTCCCCGGTCACTCCGCTCGCCTTACCTTCCAAAGTATATTGCCACATTTGGAACTGGTAAGGGTAATCCGGCACGTCTTCATGCTGTGCCAACCACACATCATAGGCTGTCAGCTTCGTCAAATCTATCTGTTTTATCAGCCATTCCTTCGTTCCGTATATCATCGGCTTATGCCCTGCGTTCTTTATCGTATCCAAAAAGGCCTTCGTAACCGAAGTCTTTTGATCTCTTGACAGAGCTTCTATCCTAGCGGTATCGTTCTTGACATACTCCATATCGAAAGCAATGGGATAAGTTATTTTATAATCGCCAAGGTTCTGTATAACGAAATTAGCTTCCTCCACTGCTTCATCTGTCGTAATTGCCTGTGAAAAAAAATAAATACCGATGTCCAGTCCTGCCTCTGACGCTTTCTTGATGTTATCCGCAAATTTCTCATCCAGCATAATCTGACCACTTCCATACCCTCTGGCTCCCAGCCTTATCATGACAAAGTCGATTCCCGCATCCTTCAAGCTCGCAAAATCGACCTCCCCGTTATACTTTGATACATCCGCTCCAAGGTAGGATATGCTTTTTCCGTCCTGAAAATAAGCCATCTTATCGGATTTCATCGTAAGCTTTGTGAAGTCATAAGTATTCTTCTCCAGATACGGATTAATCAATACCCATTCCTCTGAACCGTCCGCATATGTAATCAGCGTATGCTTCCCGTCATTTTCAGGTTTTGCCTGCTGCTCTTCATCATACTTAGAATACTTGTTACCTTCTGTCTGCTTATCCTTCGAATCACTCTCCTCCGCCGTCTTATCCTCCGATTCGCTTACGAATTCCGGATCATCTTTCGGATACATATCCCAGAAATCCAAATCCGAGGCCGTCAGTCTTTTCTCTTTATATAATTTTTCTATTTTTTTCATCTTGCTGTCACTGCCGCCAGCCGTAAGATTCTGCTCCTCTGCAGGTGCCTCCGCACTGTCCTCCGTAACGCTTCCGTCTTCATGCTCCAACGCCATCACAGAATTATTCTGTGCCTTTTCTTTCTTTGTCGCAGGCATCTCCCTATTCGTAAGAAATACAACTCCCAATATCAGCAAAACGCTCAAGCTTACACCCATTACCATATACTTCATGGAAAGCTTTGTCCCTATATCATCATTTTCTCCCGGTAATCTCATATCTTCACTTCTTTTCCATTCTGTATTTTCATATTGTCAAATTAATATTTTATATATTTTTAATTTAACATGAAATTCATCTACGTGCAAGTATATGACTTTCGCAACTACGCTCGATTTAGAATGGCTTTCTTCGGACATTTTTCCATGCAGGCACCGCACTCCGTACACTTATCATAGTCTATCGTCGCATTAAAATCTATTATATCTACCGCTTCCGAAGGGCAGTTTTTCTTGCAAATCTGGCATCCGATACAGCCGACCGTACAGCTTTTAGTAGTATCTTTGCCTTTATCCTTTGAACTACATGCTACCGCATACCGGGCGTCATAAGGTATCAGTTTGATCAAATCCTTCGGGCATGCTTCTACACATTTACCGCAAGCCTTACAAGCTTCTTTATCCACTAATGCTACTCCGTTCACTACATGGATGGCATCAAAGGGACATACCGCAACACAGTCTCCTCCGCCGAGACACCCGTAATTGCATGATTTGGGACCTCCGTTCGGAACAAACGCAAGCATACGGCAGTCCTTCACACCAAAATATTCAAAATCTACCGTAGTTTTATCGCAATCTCCCTGACATTCTACAAACGCAACCTTCCTTACAGTTTCTTCCGCCTCTACTCCCATGATTTGGGCAATAACTTTCCCTACCTCTTCTCCGCCAACCGGACATGCGTTAACCGGAGCTTTTCCCCCGGCAATAGCCGCAGCCAGGCCGGAACATCCGGGAAAACCGCAGCCTCCGCAATTATTTCCGGGTAAGGCATCCAGCACGGCCGCTTCTCTTTCGTCCACATTCACGCTGAACTTTATTGCAGCTATGCCCAAAAATAAACCTATAAAAAGTCCTATTCCGCCGACAATTGCCATAGCGATTACAACACCAGCTATATTCATTTCACCACCTCCTACAACAAGCCGGAAAATCCGCAGAAAGCAATTGCCATAAGTCCTGCTGTCACGAGTACAATAGGCATTCCTTTAAAAGATTCCGGTATATCATTACATTCCATTTTCTCACGAATCCCGGCCAGTATCAGTATGGCGACGGTAAATCCTACCGAAGTCGCAAAGCCGTTGACAATGCCCGTAAGAATATCATAATTCTTCTGTACATTTACGAGAGCAATACCGAGCACTGCACAATTTGTCGTAATCAGCGGTAAATATACCCCTAACGATTGGTAGAGGGATGGAATGAATTTCTTTAAAAACATTTCCACGAACTGAACGAGTGCCGCAATGACAAGGATAAATACGATAGTCTGCAGATATGTAATATTAAGCGCCTGCAAAATATATTTATAAATCACTCCCGATACGGCAGATGCGAGTGTTATAACAAAAATAACCGATACCCCCATTCCTGCCGCCGTATCTGTCTTCTTAGAAACTCCGAGAAAAGGGCACAATCCCAA
The DNA here is from genome assembly GCA_012520655.1 of Clostridiales bacterium. Taxonomy (GTDB): domain Bacteria; phylum Bacillota; class Clostridia; order Lachnospirales; family Lachnospiraceae; genus Kineothrix. The sequence goes on from JAAYNW010000075.1 coordinate 4,502, forward strand.
AAACTGGCTGAGAACAACGTTGCTTACCAGAGAGGAACCGACCAAAATAATAAGTAACTCTTTAATCATTCGCTTCACCCTCCTTTCCTGTCGTATCATCCGTAATTTCTGTAATCTCTAAATCCTTTATCACTTTTTTCTCTGCGTTCCCGGAAGTATCATAAAATCTATGGCCACAGCCCGAATCGGAGCAATTCATACAATCCTCATTGCATCCTGATTGGATTTTCGACACATCCTTTCCTTTCTTCGCCCCCTGTATCTTGATTTTATTCTGTATGGCGGTTAGAACAGCCAATACGAAGAATGCACCGGGCGCCATAATAAATATAGTACAAGGCACGTAAGACTCAGGCATTATATGAAATCCGAATATTTCGCCTGCACCAATGATTTCACGTACAGCTCCGATACAGGTGAGCGCAAAGGAAAATCCAAGACCCATTCCGACACCGTCAAAAAAAGAAAGAATTATAGTATTCTTAGATGCATAAGCCTCCGCCCGTCCTAAAATGATACAGTTAACAACGATAAGCGGTATATATAAACCAAGAGCATCATACAAGGACGGAAGAAAACCTTCCAGAAGCAGCTCCACCATCGTAACAAAGGAAGCTATGACGACAATAAATGCCGGAATTCGTACCTTATCCGGAATAATATTTCTTAAGAGCGCAATGATCATATTGCTCAGCGCAAGT
>JAAYNW010000076.1 GCA_012520655.1 Clostridiales bacterium
AGCGAATTGCTTTTATCCATTATGGGAAGTATTGCAGAAAGTGAGTCCTTATCCATATCAGAGAATAGCAAATGGAGCATTCAGAAGAAATTTCAGAATGGAACTTTCAAGTGTTCTTATCCGCCATACGGTTACGATTGGGATAAAAAGAAAGGGGAGATGGTTGTTAACCCAGAGCAGGCAGTAATAGTGAAATACATATTTGCACAGACACTTGCCGGAGTAGGAACACATGATATAGCAAAAGACCTTGATTTAAAAGGCGTTCCTACAAAAAGAGGTGGCAAGTGGACGGGGCATACGGTTAACGGTATTATCCGAAATGAGAAATATACCGGTGACTGCCTGTTTCAGAAAACATATACGGATTCTTCTTATAAGAGACATACAAATCTTGGAGAATTAGATCAGTATTATGTTGAAAACCATCATGAGGCTATTATTTCAAGAGAGGAATATGAGGCTGCAAATGCAGTGGTTGACCGAAGACGCGAGGAAAAGGGAATCGAACTTGAAAGCCAGAAGTATAACAACAGATATCCGTTATCCGGTAGAGTGATTTGTGGGAATTGTGGTGGCACATATAAGCGAAAGACTTATAGCAAGAAGATAGTGCTTGCCTGCACCACACACATTGAGGATAAAGATAAGTGCGATATGAAATACATTGACCTTGCAGATGTGGAAAGGGCGTTTGCAGCCATGATGAACAAGTTAATATTTGGTAGAAACAGAGTGTTGAAACCATTTTATATAAGCGTCCGGGATAGTAATAAAACGGATGCTTTTTTGCAAATCCATGAAATTGATGAGCAGTTGGAACTTATTACGGAGAAAAAGCAGAATATCAAAGGCTTATATGCGCAGGGAATTATTGAACCTGCCATGTATGCAAAAGGTATGAATGATTTATCTGCTGAAGCAGATAGATTGCTTACGGAAAGGGACAGCATCAGCTATGCTGCGAAAACAGACATTGCTTTTATCGAAGAGGCGAAGGAATTGCTGGATTATACAGATGGAGCTGCCATGTTAACAGGGTTTGAGGCTGATGTATTCGAGAGATTTGTAGACAGAATTGTAGTAAGAGACCGACATCATTTGCAATTTGAAATGAAGTGCGGATTAAAATTAACAGAAAGGATTTGATGGAATGGGACATACACCATACGGATATAAAATCGTAAATGGTCTGGCTGTTATTGATGAGGTGGAAGGAGCAGCCGTCAAGAAACTGTATGAGGGTTATCTGGGCGGTCTTGGATTACAGGCGGCTGCGGATGAAGCCGGAATAAATATAAGTCATAGTCAAGCAAAGAGAATGATGCTGAATAAAAAGTATCTTGGAACAGATTATTATCCGGCACTTATTACGGAAGATATGATGGAGCAGGTTAAGACGGAACTAAAAAAGAGAGCAGGAAAGCTTGGCAGAGTATATGAACCCAAGGAGCAGGAGAAACAGGCTGTTCCAACAAGGTTTCAATTTGGCAAAGAGGAGCAGTACTTTGAAAATCCTTTTTTGCAGGCACAGTATATGTATGAATTAATAGAGGGAGTGTGACGTTATGGCGAATGTAACAGTGATTCCTGCACGAAGATGCAGAGTGCAAGCGGGTGCAGTACAAGAAAAGCCTAAGATTAAAGTGGCAGCATATTGTCGTGTTTCCACGGATAGTGATGAACAGGCAACTAGTTATGAAATGCAGGTGGAACATTATACGGAGTATATTACGAAAAATCCGGAATGGGAGCTAGTAGATATTTATGCTGATGATGGAATTTCCGGAACAAACACAAAAAAGCGTGAAGAGTTCAATCGAATGATAGAGGATAGTATGGCTGGAAAGATAGACATGATTATTACAAAATCCATAAGCCGATTTGCCAGAAATACATTAGATTGCCTACAGTACATCCGAAAATTGAAGGATAAGAATATATCCGTATTCTTTGAAAAAGAGAACATTAATACCATGGATACCAAAGGGGAACTGTTACTTACCATTATGGCTTCTTTAGCACAGCAGGAATCGCAGAGTTTGTCGCAGAATGTAAAGATGGGAATACAGTTTCGATACCAAGCCGGAAAGGTGCAGGTAAACCATAATCGATTCCTTGGTTATACGAAGGATGAGGAAGGCAATCTCATCATTGAACCGGAAGAGGCAGAAATTATTAAACGAATTTATAGGGAATACCTTGAAGGGGCAAGTTTAAAAGATATTTGCGACAGTCTCATGGCTGATAATATTTTGACGGGTGCCGGGAAAGAAAAGTGGATTCCAAGTACAGTTCATAAAATTCTTACGAATGAAAAATATATTGGGGATGCATTGTTACAGAAGACGGTGACTACGGATTTCCTTGAAAAGAAGAGACAGGCAAACAACGGATTGGCACCACAGTATTATGTGGAAGGAAGTCCCGAACCGATTATTCCCAAGCACATATTTATGAGGGTACA